>JAUWCP010000187.1 GCA_030609245.1 Hyphomicrobium sp. | reverse complement strand
GAGATCCTTGGGTCCGTTCACTATCTGCGCGAGCTATGTGGTGCGGATGAGGATCAGTTATGGCGCCAGAGCATGCAAGACATAGTGAAGGCAGAAGGCTACACGGCGCTGCGTCGCGCGCGCCTGACGCGCAGTTTCAACCGCGGCTACCGTAGCTATAGCCGCACCTATAATACTTGCAGCCCCTCTGCCCAGAACGCCATCAACCGATTCCTTGCCGAAGGCGCCAAAATCGCCGACAGATTAGTTAAGTCCGTACCCTGAAACGATATACCAACCACCTCAACGTTTACTGTGAATTGCCGCACCTCTGTTGCGCGCTGCTCACCATGCTACGAACGTTTCCTACAATAAGATGCGTCGGCAAAGGAGTTCTGGCGCCGATCGACTTCATCACTTGATCACTTGCGGTCCACACGACAAAAAGATTGGCACCTTGGGGAGGTAGGGAAACCCATGCGCACGTATGAGATTCCGAATTCGGAAGATCCCAGCTTTCGAGCTTTGAATCTCATTCTCGCAGCATGGAACGAGGGCGAAGAGAGCGGCATCCCGAATGAGCATATGGCCTATGCGGCCTTGTTCACCGCGCTAACCGACCTTGTTACACAGCACGGCGAGGATGCCGTGGTCACACTCGCGCGCAGCCTGGAAGAGCGCATCAACGTCGGCGAGTTCACGCTCCACCGCACGCGGCAATAGCCGCAGAAGGCGCGGTCAGATGAGCCCGGTGTACTTGAGAGCAAGCTCCCCAATCAGCACCACGCCGAACCCAAGCAACATGAGCCCCGCGATCTGATTGATGAGGCGCAGACGATCTTCGGTAACGAGGTGGCGGAAGTGCCCAATGAGATGCGACAGCCCCACCCACCACGCGAGGCTACCGCCCATAACGGCGGCGACAATCGTCAACGCGTCGATGTAGCTGGTCACTTCCACGAACGTCGAAATGCCGCCGAAGATGGCAAACAGTCCGAGCACAGCGCCCGGATTGGTAATTGTGAGAAAGAACGTCTGCGGGATGTCCCATACAAAGTCGCGCAACGTCTCGGCTCGCTCCTCTGATGCCGCAGGGATGATGCGCGGGGTCGCGAAAAACAGCTTCAGTCCGAAAGCCGTGAGCACTAAGCCGCCCAGGATTTGGATCGCCGTGCGATGGTACTCAATGGCACCGGAGATCGCACCGACGCCGAGGGCCGCGCACATCGCGATAAGCCCATCGCCCAGCATCGCGCCAAGTCCGGCGGCGATGCCACCCCAAAACCCACGCTCAAGTGCCCGCTGTATGCACAGCACGTTGACGGGCCCTACCGGAGCCGACACAAGGATTCCGATGAACACGCCAATGGGAATGATCAGAGGATTGGGCAAAAATTGCATACCAATTCCCTTATCGGCTAGCGCGCGGTCCGCAAGGCGATATGCGGCGCAGCGGCTACGCACTTGGCACCATCTGCTGAGATGCAGCCCCCAAAACTCGCCCGGCGCATCCCCCTCGCACGCCGGAATACGCTGATACTGTTCTTCGTAGAGTTGCGAGTGATTCGCCTCACCCTATTGGTACTGGCGGCAGTCTGCGTTGTCTATGCGGGCAATAACCGTGTGTAGACAGAATGTGGCACAGTGTGGGTGCGAACCGCCAACGGGAAGGAGCCGGCCAAGGCTATGGCGATGCCAAGAAGGGGAGATGAACCTGGCAACGGCTTCGCGTGGGCACCGGCGGCAAACCGCACGCATTCCCTATCGACGAATAGGCCGCGCCAGCAAAGTTGGACCAAAAGTACCAGGCCCGGCAGCTTGTGCTTCGGTAAACCGTAAACACATAATCCTAAGCGGCTGAGAGCACCCGGCAACGTAATGTTCACGCCTTGGCTGTTGAAGTTTGCGTGCGGCGTTGAGGATTGCAAGATGATGTGGCGAGTAGCATTTGTGGCCGTGGCAGCGGCGAGCATGGCTTGGATAACACCGGCCGCAGCGCAATGGTTTCCGCAATGGGAAAACCAAGGGCGCCAGCCCTTCTGGGAGCGGCAGCCGCGCGGGCGAGCCTACCGCAACGAGCCCTATTGGGGAGAGGGCTGGGACGATGAGTGGGACTATTACCAGCCCAGAAGACAGCGCGTGACGAATGGTGGTGCGCGCCCATACATCGAACCTGAGGCGCCGAAGAAAGTCGCCCTAGAAAACAACTATACCCCCAACTCAGTCATCATCGATACGGCCGGACGCAAGCTCTACCTGATCCTGTCGGACAGTGAGGCCTACGTGTACCCAATCTCCGTGGGGCGGCGGGGCTTTGCGTGGACGGGAACGGAATTCATCAGTCGCGTCGCGGAGTGGCCTGACTGGCACCCGCCCAAGGAAATGATCGCGCGTGATCGGCGGCTGCCCGACAAGATGACCGGCGGCTTGCGCAATCCACTGGGCGCGCGCGCACTCTATCTGGGCAAATCGCTTTACCGCATTCATGGCACCAACGACGCCAAGAGTATCGGCCGGGCTGCCTCGTCGGGCTGCTTCCGTATGATGAACGAGCATGTGGTGCATCTGGCAAGCATGATTGTGGTGGGAACGCCCGTGACGGTCGTGAAGCGTATGCCGCCTCTTGAAAAACGCGTCTCACCGCCGCCGCCTCTACCGCAACGCAACGCAGCCGCACAACTCTAGCGGCCCTCAAAGAAAACGACCCGCTCACCGCGCGCCGGTTGCACGATCTCACCGTCCCACATGACTTTGGCGCCGCGCACGATCGTGCCAACAGGCCAGCCCTTCACCTTGCGGCCGTGATAGGGCGTCCAACCACATCGGCTCGCAATCTGTTCATTGGTGATCGTTTCCTCGCGTTGCAGATCCACGATAGTGAGGTCGGCGTCGTAGCCGACGGCAATGCGCCCCTTGCCCCTGATACCGAATAGGCGCTGAGGTCCGTGGCTCGTCAGATCGACGAAGCGCTCCAACGTCAGCCTACCCGCGTTGACGTGATCAAGCATGATAGGAACAAGCGTTTGCACGCCCGTCATGCCTGAGTGGGAGGCGGGATAGGGGCATTCCTTCTCCTCGCGTGTGTGCGGGGCGTGATCGGAGCCGAGGACGTCGATAATACCCGAAGCAAGGCCTGCCCAAAGCGCTTGGCGATGGCGGTCGTCACGCACGGGCGGATTCATCTGCGCATAAGCACCAAGCTCGCGGTAACAGTCGGGGGCAACAAGCGTCAGATGGTTTGGCGTCACCTCCACGCTCGCCCAGCTTTTGTGCGTTGCCAGGAACGCCATCTCCGCCGCAGTCGATATGTGCAATACGTGGATGCGCTTTTTGTATTTTTCCGCCAGACGTACCAGCCGTGTCGTTGCAATGAGGGCGGCTTCCTCGTCCCGCCATTCAGGATGCGAGGAGGGATCGCCTTCGCGCCGCAGGCCCATGCGCTCCTTTAGCCGTGCCTCATCTTCGGCATGAAACGCGGCACGGCGGCTAATTTTCGCAATGATGCGATCGAGGGACGCTTCATCGTCGACAAGCAGATCGCCGGTCGAGGAGCCGATAAAGACCTTGATGCCCGCTGAGCCTTCGAGGCGCTCAAGATCGGGAATATTGTCGACGTTTTCGCGCGTGCCCCCGACGTAAAAAGCAAAATCGCAAAACATGCGCTGGCGAGCGCGGGCTACCTTGTCGGCGAGCGTCTGCGCATTCGTTGTCAGCGGCTTGGTGTTGGGCATCTCGAAGACCGCGGTAACGCCGCCCAGCACGGCTGCGCGGCTGCCGGTCTCCAAATCCTCCTTGTGCTCCAGCCCCGGCTCGCGAAAGTGGACTTGCGTGTCGATCACGCCGGGGAGGATGTGAAGACCCCTTGCATCGATGACCTCTCCACCCCTCTGGGGGTCGATTGAGCCGATGGCGGCAATGCGCCCGTCGCGGATGCCAACGTCGCGCACACCCGTCCCGTCTTGGTTGACGAGGGTCCCTGATTTCAAGACCAGTTCGTAATTCCCCGACATTACGCCTCCAACGCTTGCCTCCGGCTTGCCGCCCGCATACGTAAAACAGACGCCGGTTGCAACCGGAGCGGGGTGACCATGACCAATACCAGAATCGCGCTTTTACCCGACCGTGGCGTCGTCACGGTCATGGGTGAAGACGCCGAAAAGCTACTCCAGGGCGTTATCACCAACGATATGGCGCTTCTGAACGACCAGCCAGCGATCCATGCCGGGCTGCTGACGCCCCAGGGCAAGATTTTGTTCGATTTCTTTGTGGTGAAGGCGCATGGCGGCTTTTGCATCGAAACCGCCCGGGACAAGGCGGCCGAACTCTCCGACCGGCTCAACATCTACAAACTGCGCGTGAAGGCCGAGATTCAGGATGCATCGGCCGACTATACGGTGGCCGCCATTTGGGGCGGACCTTACAAATTGCGCCACGGTGGCAAGCCGCCGCTTTGGTTCGCGGATCCGCGCTTGCCCGACATGGGCTTTCGCGAGCTGGTCACCATACGCACCGACTGGGCCCTCGGGGCCGAAGACGCCAACAGCGCAACGCAGGACGACTACCACGCACACCGGATCGCGCTCGGCGTGCCCGAAGGCGGCAAGGACTATGCATTGGGTGACTCTTTCCCCCACGAGGCACTCTTTGACCAATTGCACGGCGTTTCCTTCGAGAAGGGGTGCTATGTCGGCCAGGAGGTCATCTCGCGCATGGCAAACCGCGGGACTGCGCGCCGGCGTGTCGTGCCGGTGGTCGGCGAAACAGCGCTGCCGGCGTCGGGAGCCGATATGGTTGCGGGCGGCGTGACGATTGGCCTGCTTGGCTCCAAGGATAAGTGCAAGAATCATGTGGAAGGATCCCATAAGGGCTGCAAATAGGACTGCTCCGGGAACGCCAATGAACTTGCCTCTTTTTAATATATATATAATACCTCCGAATAGCCCCGCAAGCACGGTGGCAA
>JAUWCP010000224.1 GCA_030609245.1 Hyphomicrobium sp. | reverse complement strand
AGGCATAGCTTTGGTTGCGGGAAGAAAGCGCGTGCCCAAGCCTGCTACAGGAAAGACGGCCTTTCGAATGCGTTTTGTGGCTGTGGGCATAGGGATCTCCGAGCGTGAAGTGGGATCGAATAGGTGTTCAGGCCTATATTCTGTGTAAATCTTGGAGGCCATTGAGTGGAAAAGCGTTTTGTTTCGGTCTTGGGTAGGGCATGTCGATGCTATGCTTTACGCAATGGCGGGCTCGCATTGAGAGAAAGAGATTGAAACCATGTCTGTTCTTGTGACCGGCGGAGCTGGATACATCGGAAGCCATATGGTTCTCGAACTCCTCGATTCGGGAGAGAGCGTCATTGTCCTTGACAATCTCTCCACGGGTTTCCGCTGGGCGGTGCCCACCAACGCAACTCTGGTCGTGGGCGATGTTGGCGATCAGGATCTTGTGCGCAGCATCGTGCGCAAGAACGGCGTGAAGGCCATCATCCACTTCGCTGGATCGATCATCGTTCCAGAGTCCGTTGCCGATCCGCTGGGCTACTACCACAACAACACCGTCAAGTCGCGCGCCCTGATGGAGGTTGCGGTCGAGATGGGGATTGAGCAGTTCATCTTTTCGTCCACCGCTGCGGTCTACGGGAACCCAAGCGAAGTTCCTGTACGCGAGGACGCCGAACTCAAGCCCGTGTCGCCCTATGGCTCATCAAAGTTAATGACCGAGATCATGCTGGCAGACGTGGCGCGTGCGCATAATTTCCGCTATGTCGCCCTGCGCTACTTCAATGTGGCTGGCGCCGATCCGCAAGGGCGCTCCGGCCAGTCGACGGCCAACGCCACGCACCTCATCAAGGTTGCGTGTGAGGCCGCGCTCGGCAAGCGTCCCTGCATTGAGGTATTCGGCACTGACTATCCAACCGAGGACGGCACCTGTATCCGCGACTACATCCACGTGACCGACCTTGTGCGCGCGCACATGGCGGCGCTGCGCCATCTGCGCGATGGCGGAGACTCCGAGATCTTCAATTGTGGGTACTCGAAAGGCTTCTCGGTTCTCCAAGTGATTGACGCGGTCAAACGGGTGTCAGGCGCCGATTTCGAGGTGCGGAATGCGCCGCGCCGCGCTGGCGACCCAGCGGCTATCGTTGCCGCTTCCGACAAGATCCGCGTGCGCCTTGGCTGGCGACCAGAGCTCAATAAATTGGAGACGATCGCAGCACAGGCGCTTGCTTGGGAATCTCACATGCATCAGTTCAAGCACGCCAGTTGAGGCGGAACCCAGATGCGACCGGCGGCGCCATCAACCGGGCGAGCCGCAAAATTGCCCCGAAGTCCGGTGAGGTATGCCTGGGCGAAACGATCCAGTCGGGGAGACGTGCATTGTTTTCCAGCACCAAACTTGAGACAGGCTGCGCCCTGTTTCGCATAAACGGGGTGATTTGCGCAGCCGCGCTTCTCATGGCCATTGCGCCACCGGCGTCCGCCGCTCAATCCTTTAGTGTGTTTCTCGACGGCGTGTGGCCCGAAGCCCAGGCGCTAGGCGTTTCGCGCAAGACCTTCGTTGCGGCTTTTCGCGGCGTCAAGCCCGACTATTCGCTCCCCGATCTCATCATCAAGGGCCGCAAGCGTGACGATAGCGCCGGCCAGGCCGAGTTCACAAAATCGGCCATGGACTATCTCAACCCCAAATATTTGCGGCGCCTCGCAATTCAGGGCCGCAAGTTCCTGAAACAGCATGAGCGTGCGATCGTAAATATCGAGAAGACGACCGGCGTCGACAGAAACGTTCTGGTCGCCATCTGGGGTCGGGAGACGTCGTACGGCCGCCACCGCTTACGCCACGACGCGATCCGTGTTCTCGCCACCCTGGCTTACGTAGGCCGGCGCAAGGATTTGTTCCGCAACGAGCTGCTCCACGCACTCAAGATGCTGCAAGACGGAATCCCGCGTTCCAAGATGCGATCGTCGTGGGCGGGGGCAGTGGGGCTCACACAGTTCATGCCATCCGAATACTATCAGCACGCCGCCGATGGCGATGGCGATGGACGTGCAGACATTTTCAACTCGGTTCCCGATGCACTCGCCTCTACGGCACGCCAGCTTGCCAACAAGGGATGGGTTCGCGGCCTGCGCTGGGGCTACGAGGCGCGTGTGCCCAAGAACGGCGACTGTTCCCTTGAAGGTCCGCCGGGTGCGCGCTCAATTCGTGAATGGGCGGCGCTGGGCTTTGAGCGCGCCGGTCCGAAGCAGTTCCGCGCCGATGAGGTCGTCCACGAGGCCTACCTGATGATGCCGTCAGGCGCCTATGGGCCTGCATTCCTCGCTACCGAGAATTTCCAGGTTATCCGTCGCTACAACACGTCCGATCTTTACGCGCTGTTTGTCGGTAACCTCGCCGACCGCATCGCCGGCGGCGGCGATTTCCACACTTCGTCATCGACTATCGCCCAACCGCGCACGCGCCAAGTCAAGGAAATCCAGTCGCGCCTGATCGAGCGGGGCTACGCCCTGCAAAAAATCGATGGCAAGATCGGTTCCAACACCCGCCGCCAGGTGGGGACCTACCAAAAGAAAAACAACCTTAAGATCGACTGTTGGCCGACCCAGGCTGTTCTGAAGCACCTGCGTTCTACGGCCTCGCTCGGCGCTGACGCGCAATAATCTTTAGCAAACGCGATCCAACATGATATTCGATCCGCGCCAAGGTGTCGGGAACGAGTGGCGCGCTCATGCAATTTCGCGTCGGGGAGTGTGAAAGATGGATCGCTGGGTCGAGGAGACGTTTCACCTGCATTGGCGTGTGCGCCTGGAGGCAGACGAAATCCTGCACGAGTTGAAAACGGAGCACCAAGACCTCGTCATCTTCAAAAACAAGACCTGGGGTACGGTGCTCATGCTCGACGGCGTCTGCCAACTCACGACGTCGGACGAGTTCGTCTACCATGAAATGATGGTGCACGTCCCGCTGATGGCGATTGACGCGCCTAAGCAGGTGCTGGTCGTCGGTGGTGGTGACGGCGGCGTATTGCGTGAGGTTCTAAAGCATCCCACCGTCGAGAGGGCGATGCTGTGTGAGATCGATCGCACGGTTATCGATACCGCGCTAAAATTCTATCCAGAGATTCCCGGCAAGGCCTACGACGATGAAAGAACCGTGGTGGTCATTGCCGATGGGTGCAAGTTCGTTGCCGAGACGGACGAGCGCTTCGATGCCATCATTGTCGACTCCTCGGAGCCGATCGGACCCTCCGCGGTCTTGCATACGCGCGAGTTTTTTGCCGATTGCAGGCGCGCCTTGAAGAAGGACGGAATCCTCGTCACGCAGAACGGCCTCCCGTTCCTTTTCCCTGACCACCTGGCGAGTACAACGCAGACGTTCGCGTCATTGTTTGACAATGTTGCCCCCTATCTATGCACGCAGCCGTGCTACTTCGGCGGCCCATTTGCCTTGAATTGGGCGAGCGATGAGGACGAGCACCTGGAGATCCCCGAGAAATGGCTCGCCAAGCGGCAGGAGAAGCGCGGCATCACGACGAAGTATTGGACGCCGGCGGTTCACAATGCGGCATTCGCGCTGCCGGCTTACGTGGAGGCCGTTGCCGAGAAAGCCATCGCGGCGGGGCGTAGCGAGGCAAAAGCAGCGCGCACCAGCGGCAAAGGCGGAAAGTAGGTCACCGGTTGTTGGTGGTCGTGTCCGGTTCACTCGCCTGCGGCGAGCTTTGTTCCGAGCAGCCGGTCGTAGACCTTGAGAGTCTGCTCCTTCATTGCCTTGAGTGAGAACGAGTCCAACACGTGCGCGCGTGCGCGTGCCCCCATGCGTGCTCGCTCCTTTGGCGGAAGCGCAAGCGCTGCCGCGAGTGCGTCGGCGAGCCGAGCGGCATCGGCAGGGGGCACCAGCCAGCCCGTTGCCGCATCTTCAGCGACGTGTGGGGAGCTCAACACGGTCTCGGGTGGCGCGCCAATGTTTGTGGAGATGACAGGCGTTCCCACCACTTGCG
>JAUWCP010000004.1 GCA_030609245.1 Hyphomicrobium sp. | reverse complement strand
TACATCGGCGTCAACTTACAAGCCGAACTGGAGAACCACATTAAACTCGGAATCGGCGGCGCATTCGGTCTCACAAGCGATAGCGAAAACGCGATCCTGCGCCTTGTTGCCGGTTATGAGTTCGAGTAGCAGAACGTTTTCACACAGCCGGGCCAATAGCCGGGCTCCACTTCGATGCAAATCTGAACCAGCAGCGCGACTGGGCTGATGTCCGCTTTACCCCCGAAAGCAAACATGGACGCGCGCTTACGGAATGTCCGCTCTACGCCCAAGCGGACATAGCAGGCGCACGCCGCTTAAGCCGCCCTCTCCACCCCCGCTTCGCGCGCCCGCTTCAAGTCGGGCGGCACGGCTTCATCGACCAAGGCGGCAATGGCCTCGTCAAGTCCCATCACCTGCTGGTCTTGGCTCCCCAGCCGGCGCTCAGAGACTGTGCCCTCTTCCGCCTCGCGTCTGCCGACGATCAGCATCACCGGCACCTTCGCCAATGAATGCTCGCGCACTTTGTAGTTGATCTTTTCATTTCTCAGATCGACCTCGGCACGCAGGCCCGCCGCCTTCAGCTTCTCAACGACCTCAAGCGCATACGCATCGGCGTCAGAGACGATCGTCGCCACCATCACCTGCAGCGGCGCCAGCCAAAGCGGGAAATGGCCCGCGTGGTTCTCGATCAAAATGCCGGTGAAACGCTCAAGCGAGCCGAAGATGGCGCGGTGGATCATCACCGGTATCTTCTTCTCCGAATGCTCATCGATGTAAAATGCGCCGAGCCGGCCCGGCATGTTGAAGTCGACCTGCGTGGTCCCGCATTGCCAATCGCGCCCAATGGCGTCGCGCAGGACGTACTCGAACTTCGGTCCATAGAATGCGCCCTCACCCGGAGTTACCGTGGTCTTGTTGCGTCCGCCGCCGCGCTTGGCGATTTCCTGCAACACCTTGCCCATGACCCCTTCGGCCTGGTCCCACTGCTCATCTGAACCCACGCGCTTTTCCGGCCGCGTCGACAAGTTCACCACGACGTCGGTAAAGCCGAAGTCCTCGTAGATCGACAAAAGCTGATCGTTGATGGCGAGGCACTCGTCCATCAGTTGGTCTTCAGTGATGAAAATATGCGCGTCATCCTGCGTGAAGTGGCGCACGCGCATCAGACCGTGCAACGCTCCGCTGGGCTCATAGCGGTGCACCTTGCCAAATTCCGCAAGCTTCAAAGGCAGGTCACGATAACTCTTGAGACCGTACTTAAAGATCTGCACATGGCCGGGGCAATTCATGGGCTTGCAGCAGAAGACGCGCTCATCCTCCGTTTCGGTGATGAACATGTTCTCGCGGAACTTCTCCCAATGACCCGACAATTCCCAAAGCGCGCGGTCCAGCATGTCTGGTGAGTTGACCTCGCGGTAACCGGCCGCGTTCTGGCGCCGGCGCATGTACTCGATCAGGTTCTGGAACAGGGCCCAGCCCTTGGGGTGCCAAAAGACGGCTCCCGGCGCCTCCTCCTGGAAGTGGAACAGATCCATCTCGCGCCCCAGCCGCCGGTGGTCGCGCTTCTCGGCCTCTTCCAGCATCGTCAGATAGGCCTGTAGATCCTCTCCGCTGGCCCAGGCCGTGCCGTAGATGCGCTGAAGCATCGGCTTGTTGGAATCGCCACGCCAATAGGCGCCTGCGATTTTTTGCAGTTTGAACGCTTTGCCGACTTGACCGGTCGAGGCCATGTGCGGGCCGCGACACAGATCGAGCCACTCACCCTGCTTATAGATCTTGACGTCCTCGCCCTCGGGGATAGCGTCGACAAGCTCGACCTTGTACATCTCGCCGTTCTTTTTGAAGAACTCCCTCGCCTGCTTGCGGCTCCACACTTCCTTGGTGAAGGACGCGTTCTTCTGAATGATCTCGTGCATCCGCTTTTCGATCTTTGCCAGATCGTCGGGATGGAAAGGCTCCTGCTTGGCAAAATCGTAATAGAAGCCGTTTTCGATCACCGGTCCTATGGTGACCTGAACCTTCGGCCACAGCGACTGCACGGCCTCAGCCATCACGTGCGCGCAATCGTGCCGGATGAGCTCGAGGGCCTCCGGGTCCGTGCGGGTGATGATCTTGATTTCGGCGCCGGCGTGTATTGCATCGGCGAGATCGGCAAGCTTGCCATCAAGTGAGATCGCGACGGCTTTCTTGGCGAGACTCTTGGAGATGCCTTCAGCCAGCGCCTTGCCCGTTATGCCTTTTTCCACCGCGCGTTTTGCGCCATCGGGAAACGTCAAAGTGATTTCGGGCATCGACCTCATCTCCTCTCAATCGCTGCCAACCAAGCAGGTAAGATGCGAGGTATATAGGGGACGCGACCGAAGATGTCATCCGGTCGGATGCCGCAGTCCCTTCCAGCGCCCGTAGCGCCAAGGAGCGAATAGATGCCGTTCGGCGCGAAGGTCGGGGACTGGATCATGCCCCTGCGTTCCCCAGGGGCGACAGCGCGACAGCCGAGAGACCGTCAGCCAAAAGCCTTTCCAAGCGCCGTTCTTGTCGATGGCTTCAAGCGCATATTCGGAACATGTCGGCACGTGCCGGCAGTCCCAACCGACATAGGGTTTGAGCGTCCAACGATAGACATGGATCGGCGCCTTCAGAAGGGAGCCCGCGACGCTCATAGGTGTGGCCCGCCACTTTTCCGCTTTAGCGTGCGCTGGCCGCCCCGATTTTCCTCCCGGCCCTCGATCTTGGCGATGGCCTCCTCGATGGCCTCAAACACCAGCATGACCGAGCCGTGCCGCGCTTTGTAATGGCGCACGGGTTCCAGCAGCGCGAGCCGGGCAAAGCGCCCCGACGGCGGCGGTCCTTCCTCCTTGAGCATCCGGTGCATCGCAGCGCCGGTTTCGCGCAACTCCTGCGACGTCGCTTCGATGACGTTTTCCCCCACGATCGCACACGTTGCCTGTCCAAGTAGACAGGCCTTTACCGTTTGGCCAAAGCCCGTCACCCGGCCGTTGCTCATCGTGAGATCGATGCTGACCGTCGATCCGCACAGCTTCGAATGGGCGGTCGCTGTTGCATCGGGGGCCTTCAACCGCTCAGAATGCGGAATGTGGGCCGCCAGCTCTAGAAGCTTCGTATTGTAGATCTCGTCCAGATCGGCCATTGCAGAACCTTAACGGGTTGCAGGGGCCAATGGCCCTCCTGACTTCCCAATTCTCAAACCTCAGCCAATAATATAGGTGAGGCCAGCCCAAAAGGGCTTTTGCCAAAATATCATCCAGGCGACCGCCAAACCTAAGCACGCGCGCGAAAGGTCAGTTTTGAAGAAAACTTCGAGCATCCAGGCTGCAAGCACCGCTCATCTTCGCCCCTCCCGCCAAGAGGCGGAAGAAGCTGTGCGTACTCTGCTTGCCTGGGCAGGTGACGATCCCAACCGCACTGGCCTTACCAACACGCCCAAACGCGTCGCCGACGCCTTCGAGGAGCGCTTCAGCGGTTATCGTGAGGACCCAGCAGCCGAACTTGCGCGCACGTTTGAGGATGTCTCCGGTTATTCCGACATGATCTTGCTGCGCGACGTTCGCGTAGAGAGTCACTGCGAGCACCACATTGCGCCCTTCGTCGGCGTAGCACATGTCGCTTACGTTCCCGACAAGCGCGTCGTCGGTCTATCTAAGCTTTCGCGCGTGGTCGACATATTCGCGCACCGCCTACAAGTTCAAGAATCACTCACTGCACAAATCGCTAACACGATCCAACACGAACTCGCTCCCAAAGGCGTCGCCGTCATGATCAGCGCCGTACACCAATGCATGACCTTGCGTGCCGTCAATCAGCCCGGCGCCACGATGGTAACGACACACTTCACCGGCGTCTTTGAGACCGCCGATAGCTGGCGCGACCGGTTCCTAAAAGCGGTGCAAGCCCCGCACACTCATTGACACGTTCACTGTGTCCTCGCGCACTGCACGCAACATCACGATGAGAATGACCGATGTCTGATACGGTAAATCCAAAATTCGCACCGCGCGGCGGCAAAGAAGCGGTTGAGACCGGCACAGCCTTTCAACCAAAGTTCGATGCCGACGGCTTGATCCCGGCCATCGTCACCGATGCGTCAACAGGCGACGTGCTGATGTTTGCGTGGATGAACGAAGACGCGCTGGCCCACACTATCAAAACCCGCGCCGCCTATTTTTGGAGCCGCTCGCGCAAGGCCCTTTGGCGAAAAGGCGAAGAGAGCGGCAACACTTTGAGCGTCATCGAGATGTTCATTGATTGCGACCAAGACGTCGTCTGGCTACGCGTCAATGTTGAAGGTGATGGTCTTGCCTGCCATACGCGACAGCGCAGTTGCTTTTACCGTTCCGTGCCGCTTGGCACTGCACCGACGCCGGCTTTGCAACTTACTTCGGCCGATGGAAAAACAAAGGCGCGTTGACAAAATTACACCTTAAGAAAAACCTAACGCGCAGCCGTCGCTCATTCATCCCCGACTCACTAAAAAGTGCTAAATTGCTTTTGGCTTCCTATATCTGAGGGAAGAAACTTTTGAACACGCGCAAACTGGCCGGCGTCGGTGGACGGCACGGAATTTGCTGCCCCGGAAAGACCGGGCAATGGTGCGCGGCACAATTTGGTGACCCACAATGACAAAGGCGAAAATCGGCTTGGCGTTGGGAGGCGGAGCAGCGCGTGGCTGGGCCCACATCGGCGTCGTCAAAGCGCTTGCCGACGCTGGGATCAAGCCGGACGTTATCGTGGGGACTTCGATTGGCGCGGTTGTGGGTGCTTGCTTTGCCGCGGGCCACCTCGACGCGCTGGAAGACTTCGCTCGCGAGCTAACCCGGCGGCGCGTGTTTGGCTACCTCGACTTCAATTTCGCCGGCACGGGCCTGATCAACGGGCAGCGACTTTGCCAGCGGCTCGACCAGGAGCTTGGCGAACGCCATATCGAGGATTTGGAGACACGCTTTACGGCGGTCGCGACCGAAATTGGCACAGGCCATGAAATCTGGTTGTCGCACGGACGCGTTGTCGACGCAGTTCGCGCTTCTTATGCATTGCCCGGCGTTTTCAAGCCGGTGAAAATAAATAACCGCTGGCTGTTCGACGGGGCTCTGGTCAATCCGATTCCCGTCTCGGTGTGCCGCGCCCACGGCGCCCGCTACGTCATCGCCGTCAATCTCAATTTCGACATGTGCGGCCGCGGCACAATCGTCCCGCACTTCGAGCCCGATGTCGTCGAGGTGCCCCCTGAGCCCGAGCCGGAGCCTATTCTTGGCAAAAACGGCATGGCCGTGCGCAGGCTTCTGCGGCGTCAGATTTTCGGTAAGGGCGAGACGGCTCCTGGCATTTCGACCGTCATGATGGAGGCCTTCAACATTGTGCAGGACCGCATCGCACGTTCACGTCTGGCCGGTGACCCACCAGATATGATGATCAACCCGAGGCTAAATGGGGTTGGTCTGTTTGATTTTCACCGCGCCGATGAACTCATCGAGCGCGGTGAAAAAGCCGCCCAGCGCGAGCTTGGGGACATGACGCGCGAGATCGAAGCGCGCCGCCGTATTTCCGGCGCCAAATCAGATGCCGTGCAAGGCGTGTCCTGAACCCATTTTGGGCAAGAACATCGGCTGCGCCGCGTGAACTCAGCCGGTCGCGAAGTAACCGCGCATTGCGGTCACTTCCATCTCCACCTCAGCGATGTGATTCTTAACAACGTCGCCGATTGAAATGATCCCGATCAACGCGCCGTCCTCGATCACGGGCACATGCCGGAAACGGCCTTGCGTCATCAGCTCCATCATCTCGTCGATCGTCGTCGATTCCTGACACGTGACGACTTCACGTGTCATGTGCTTGGAAACGGAATCCTCAAGCACAGCCTCGCTGGAATTGGCGAGAGCCAGGATGACGTCACGCTCCGAGATGATGCCTGCCAGTTCGCCCTTCTCACCGACGATGACAATTGCACCGATTCTCTTCGATGCAAGAGAGGCGATGATGTCGAGCAACTTTACGTCAGGCCGAGCGGTTGTCACCGCGCGGCCCTTTGCTTTCAAGAGTTGAGCGATATTCACGGCCCTTCCTCCCAATACGCTGCGCTATCGAAGCGAGGAACTGGTTGTGCGCACATTTCCCTTTAAGAGAACACAACGACATGCAGTCCCGGCGTGCGACACACAGACGTTTAGTCTTGACCAGGAACATCAGGGGACGTCCCCGGTCGCTTATGGTGATGCAATCGTTAATAGGACGCAAGTACTCAATGGAGAGCTTGCTTGTCCAGTGAATGAACTTTTGGCTTTGGCTCAAAGAAACCAAATGCAAAAAGGCCCGCAAAATACCCGCCAAGATGGGCTTCCCAGGCGACTCCGCCCGCAGCAACGCCGCCAAAACCAAACATAGCCAATACATTCATAAGGATGAATATTCCGCTGACGGCTAATACGCGCCGGTCATTGAGCATCTGCGAAATGGACATCAACGGTACCCGCTGCGGTGCTTCCCGCAGCATCCACACCCCCCCGTGGTCGAGCGAGCTGAATAGGAATCGCATGGTTCCGCCCATGAGACCCGATATCGCGCCGGAGGCGCCGACAACCGGGGCCATCAACCCTGGATTAAGGATCAAGAATGTAAGGGCACCCGCCACAGCACAGAATGCAAAGAATAACAGGAAGCGGATTGCCCCGATCCGCATGGCGACAGCCCCGCCGAACACAACAAGCCAAGCTGCATTGAACATGAGGTGAGCCAGGTCACCATGCACGAGCGTGTGCGTCAAAAACGAGGTTGCCGCGGCGATCGGGCCGCCGGGTAGCGCTTCTGCAAATCCGGCATAGCGCGCGGGGATGAAAGCCAGCGTAAGCGTTAGCCAGTTTTCCCAGGCCTCAGGTAAGAGGATATGGACCACATGAATGCCAACCAGCAGTGCCGCAACGGCCACCACAACTCTCGGCACATTAAACATGGGTTGGTGCTGGCTCACGGGCTCTCCCATTGGCACGAATGTGAAGCCGCGTTTGTGAATGTGTCCAGCGTCGAGGAACCGCGGCGGCGGCAAGTTAACAACGATCTGCGGCTCTAGCCACATCCTTGAAGCCAGCTGAACGCCGCACGCCTGCGTGATGGCACGGATGCTGCTGCGTGAAGTGTCATCAGGGGAATGGCAGAGGCAGAGTGTGCCGATTCGAAACACCCGTCGACGCGCATCAATGCGTCCGGCACGCGCCTTGGGAGGGCTTTGTTGCAGTCTGATACCATGAAACATAAAACAAGCGAGAAGCTCTACCAGTATTGGAACCATGTGCGCGGGGAGCGCGCGGCGCCAAATCGATTTGAGATAGAGCCATCAAAGTTCGCTGGCATCTTGCCGACCACGTTCATCCTGGAGCGCCACAGCGCCGAGGTTTACCGGTTCCGCCTGGCCGGGACGCGCATGTGCGAGATTTTCGGGAACGAGCTGCGCGGCACCGACTTCCTGGAGGGTTGGCCATCAGATGATCGCCTTCTATTGATCCGCAATCTTTCCATTCTCACCAACCAAGCGGCGACAGCGCTCATCCGCTTCCAAGCAACCGCAAGAGACGAGCAAGCGATTGAGTTCGAGCTGCTGCTGCTCCCCCTGTTTCACACGCAGAAAAAGATCGACCGGATTCTGGGTTGCTGTTCCCCCCTCGATGGTCCGGGCTGGCTTGGCGACAAGCCGCTCCTGAGCAAGCGCCTCACGGCCATTGAGCTCGTTTGGCCCAGTCTCAATCCTCAAACCTCGACGCCCCACATGCCAGTCGACCCCCCGTTGGATCCTTCCAACGGCAACGCGCGCATCGTCCGTTTTGCGCAACGACAGTTTGTCGTCCATGAGGGCGGGCTCAGCCGGAATTCCGGCAAAGAGATCTAACCCCAGCCCCCACTCCCTCCAACTCGTGCACTCAAGTTGGCTATGCCTTTTGAGGCTCCTCCCTCGCGCCCATTCGAAATTGGTGCGCTGATTAGCCCTTCTTTAACGGCCTGCCTTGCATAGTTCGACGACGAACAGAGCCTCCAGCGTATGCGTCTAGCCCTGGCTCGCTAATCGCGCAGGCCGCACACCGCGGCCCATTCGCAGGAACGGCTTATGTCTACGAGTTTGGCGCCATCGGCGCGACGCCGACTGAATGCTGCGGGCCTCGTCCGAGCCGATAGACGCCCTCACGCGCGAGCCGCATTCGCATTCAACGGCCAATCCATGCGGGCGCTCGAGCACGCATCCTCCCTCCTCGTCCCCGCATCGAACGTCGCGCGCATCACTGAAGCCAGCGCGGCAATCGCCGCCCGGAGGCCATTGGGAAACTCACGCGGCGAGCTCGTTCGCCACCAAGGCAGAAGTACTGGTTTGTCATTTGTTAAGGCGCGGTCAGGGAGTCTAACAACTTCATAATATTTGTCACCGAACGGTGACGCGAACCCAAATTAAGAGGTGCGAAAAAACCCCTAAAGACTGCCGCCACTTTTGGTTCAATTCTTGGATCTGGACTTCAGAGTAAAACGAGCACTGTGAGATATGTTTAGAGGAAGGAGTAACGGGGTCGTTCGTCATGCAGCGGATTTGGTATAGCGCAGTTTTACTTGTTGGAAGCCTTTTGGTCTCAACCGGGGCAACCGGACAGGAAGTCTCGGCCTATCGTTCGGTCGATCGATCGACGGTGCGCGCGCCTGCCTTCATGCGCATTTATGGGCCTGCGTCCCCGCCGCACGGTTTCGTCCGCTTCTGCGAAAAGCGGCCCGAGGAATGCAGCGGCGACGGCGGCCCGGAAAACCGCTTTAACGCCAGCTCAGACCGGCTCAGCGAGCTCGACGCCATCAATCGACTGATCAACAATGCGATCGCGCCCGCCACCGACTTGGAAGTGTACGGGGTCAAAGAACACTGGACGCTGCCCAGTACGCGCGGCGACTGCGAAGATTATGCGCTCCTGAAGCGGCGCATGCTGATCGGCCGCGGATGGCCGGTAAGCTCGCTGCTGTTGACGGTTGTGCGCGACGAGAAGGGTGACGGGCATGCGGTCTTGACCGCCCGCACACTGCAAGGCGATTTCATTCTCGACAACAAGTTTGAGGACATTCGCCTTTGGACCCGGGCACCCTATGAGTTCGTGATGCGCCAGTCCTATCTCAACCCGCAGGTTTGGGTAGCTCTGGACGCGCGGCACACACCAGTTTCAACCGCTCTTTCTGGTGTGCAGAATAAACGCTGACGTTTTTTCAGCCTTCGCGGTACGCATGGATCACGTCTGGGGCTTGAGGCCCGTTGCATACCGCTTCCAATTCTTGACGTATCGGTCGGCTGCGCCCCCAAATCGTGCCACGTCCTCATCGGTCAATTGACGCACGATCTTTCCCGGTGAGCCGAGCACCATTGAACGTGGCGGGATCTCCTTGCCCTCGGGAATAAGCGTGTTGGCTCCGATGAGGCATTCCTCGCCGATCCTCGTCCCATTGAGGATGATGGAGCCGATTCCGATCAGGCTCGCACGGCCGATGGTACAACCGTGCAGCATAACCATGTGACCGATGGTGCAATCGGGCCCGATTGTGAGGGGAAAACCTGGATCGGTGTGCAGCACGCACGCTTCCTGGATATTGGAGCGCGCGCCAACGCGGATCGGCTCATTGTCGCCGCGCAAGATGCTACCGAACCAGACGCTCGCATCCTCCTCGATGATGACCTTACCGATGACAATGGCGTTGGGCGCGACCCAGTAGCGGCCTTCGCCCGGCGTCTGCGCACGTACGCCGTCGAGCTCGTAGAGCGCCATGGCTTGCCTCTATCCCCTGCGGTTCCGCCTTAGACCTCTGCAAGATCGAGATCGAGGATTGCCATTTGGAACTGGTAGGAGATCTCGCCGTCTTCGTCCTCGCGGAACAGCACGGCAATAAATTCATCGCCAATGAAGACCTCAGCAGAGTCCGTCTTCTTCGGCCGTGCACGCACTTCCAGTTTAGGCGTACCAAACGTTTTGCGCAGATACGTCTGCAGCCGGGCCAATTCTTCCTTATCCATTCTTAGATTCTCCTGTCCGCGCCGTGCGCCGTAACTGCGCTTAAAGCAGATCTCATAGGCCGCCGAAGTCGTCGACCCACGTCTGCTCCATATCCAAAGCAGGCTCAGCCGAGCCCGCCGATCCGACCACCTTCGCCGGCACACCCGCCACCGTCACATGGGCAGGAACATCATTGAGAACGACACTACCCGCTGCAATGCGCGAACCTTCGCCCACCGTGATATTGCCAAGTATCTTTGCCCCCGCGCCGATGAGTACGTTCTTGCCGATCTTGGGATGGCGATCACCTGTCTCCTTGCCGCTACCGCCAAGCGTGACGGCATGCAAGAAGGAGCAATTGTCGCCGACCACGGCCGTCTCACCGACGACGAAGCCGTGTGCATGATCGAGCATGATGCCCTGGCCAAACTTTGCGGCGGGGTGGATGTCTGTGCTGAACATATGCGCGCTCTGGCTCTGCAAATAGAGTGCGAAGTCATGCCGCCCATCATTCCAAAGCTCATGCGCAAATCGGTATGTGACGAGCGCATGGAACCCCTTGTAGTAGAGCAGCGGCTCCAGATAGCGATTGCAGGCTGGGTCGCGATCGAATACTGCGGCCAGATCCGCACGAAACACCTCACCGAGATGCTGGCGTCCTGACAGCACGCCCTGGAATGTCTGATTAAGAAGCACGGCGTCGACGTCGGCATGTTGTATGCGCTGAGCCAGCCGGTGGCAAATTGCGTCCTCCAGCCGGTCGTGACTCAGCACAGTGGCGAAGATGAAACTGCCAAGCGCCGGTTCAGCGGTCATGGCTGTTTGGGCTTCCTTGCGGATCTCCGACCAGATCGGGTCCAAAGCCTTGACCTTTCCAGCCGGCGCCGAGCGTATCCTGGTTTCCATGATGTTACTCCTGAGCCTTCTGCTCAAGGTTGTAGCGGAGGTCTATTTGACCTCGTGGCTTTGACTCCGACCGGCCTACAAAGATGGCGCTGCCACGTCAACGCCTACCAACCAATTGGCCTCTATACGGTCCGCAGATCACCTATTCGAGTCCGCCTCCTGGCCCAATTGCCAGATGTGCTTAAAGCGCGCTCTATAAATTGGAAAAGTCACTTAAGGATTCACAATGCCGAATTCGACCCCACCCGCCACGCTTCGATTTGAGCGCGATGGCGAGATCGCTTGGATCATCGCCGACAACCCGGCGCGCATGAACGCATTGACCGCATTGATGTGGAAGACGTTGCCAGACTTGCTTGCCGACGCGGAGCGCGATGACACAATCCGCGTCATTGTGTTGCGAGGGGCCGGCGAGCGCGCCTTTTCCGCCGGCGCCGACATCTCTGAGTTCGAAAGTGCGCGCACCGGTGAGAATGCCGCGGAGTACGACGCACTGAATCACGCCGCCTTCACCGCGTTGAGCGGCTGCACCAAGCCTACCATCACCATGATCCACGGCTTCTGTCTCGGCGGCGGGCTCGGGCTTGCCCTATGTACCGATATTCGCCTTGCCGACGAAAAGGCCGAGTTCGCCATTCCTGCTGCCAAGCTAGGGCTCGGATACAATGCACGCTGGGTGCGCCCGCTTCTTGCTGCCGTTCCACCGTCACGCGCTAAGGAGATGTTGTTTACCGGACGCCGCTTCAAAGTTACTGAAGCCGCCAGCATGGGCCTCGTTAACGGTGTTGTCGAAGCGGACAAGCTCAAAGATGCAGTGCGCGCGCTCGCACAAGAGATCGCTGCCAACGCGCCACTTACGGTGCGCGCGGCCAAGCATGTGATCGACGAGATTGTCCGCCACCCTGAGACACCCGATATGGCTGCGCTCGATGCGGCCGTCGTCGCCTGCTTTAACAGCGAGGACTACGCGGAGGGCCGCCGCGCTTTTCTCGAAAAGCGCAAGCCGCGTTTTCAAGGACGTTGAGGTTGAGCGAGGACGCACGCGAACCCCGTCGCTCAGCCGGTCTTAGTGGCGATCCAGAAACGCCCGCCTGAGCTCTTGCCGACGTCCTTTTCCGGCCCTGGCAGCAGCCGGCAAGGCGGAACCGACAAAAGATTCACAGCCCTATCTCGCGGCGCAATAGAGTGCCATTTGATACGCTAAGAGGCCTGCGAATTCGCGGACAACATCACATCTGATGCAATTCCATCAAATTTGCTCGGGAAGAAGCCACGAGCAGATAAGCATTTTTGCGCGCAAACCACACACCTGTGGCGGCAATGCCAGGTTTGCCTGCTGTTTGATTGTATATGACGTAAGGGCGTACACGCTCTTGCACTGCAAAAACTTTTTAACTTGGCAAGCCTTCTCGTGCCCGCTTAGGGTCCGCGAACCGATGCGGGCCCCTTCCGCATCGGAACGAGCCACCAAACAAGGTGGCCGGTATGGAGGCGACGATGGAACTCTCGATGAGACTGAACGTACTTGCTGCGCTTCTGTCATTCGGCTTCATCGCTGCAATTGTGTTTGGCATGGTATGAGGCGCAGCTGAAGTCCAAGCACAATTGAGCTTCGATACCAGTTCCGAGCGATCCCCCCGAGACTCGGAACGGCACTGAAAAGACTAAGGCACAAAGAGAAGGCGCGGAGTTAGCTCCGCGCCTTTGTATTTTAGCAAGGACGTGCTCGCGGCCCTTACTTCTTGACGAGATAGCCGAGGATGGCGCCCGCTAAGACAAGCGCGCGATCTGGAACACGGCCGATTTGCGGCACAAGCGAAGGGCCCCAGGTTGCGATCGCTGCCGCAACCAGCGCCAAGATAAGACACCATGTCAGCGTCGCGCTGCCGGGCTGCCCAACGTCCCTGAGCACCTGTGCGGCAAGCACGCCGACCAGAAAGACGATGATCGCGCAGATGATGGCGAACACAAACAGGCCAAAAACGCCGGCCACGGGAACATACTTGGCGATGATCGGTGCCAAGAACCACGCGACCACGATTTGAAGCAGTATTAGGATTAGGCGTCCAAGCATGGCTCGTGTCTCCCCCAAGATTTCGCAGCACCGGTCCGTAGAGGCGGAACGACGCGCGGGGAAGCTATCACGCGAACAGCGCTCATGAAACAACGCTATGAGAATTGTGGATGAAGACGATTTGCTACCGGGCCATATTGCAACGCTCAAGCAGCCGCATTGCGGACCGCGTGCGGATCGTAGTTGAGGACGGGCCCCAACCACCGCTCGGCCTCTTCTAGGGTCCAGCCCTTCCGCGCTGCGTAGTCGGCCACCTGGTCGCGCTCGACCTTGCCCACACCGAAGTAATGACTGTCAGGATGCGACAAATAAAGCCCAGAGACGGAGGCGCCCGGCCACATGGCATAGCTCTCAGTTAGTGCGATACCGGTGTTCTCCCTCACGTCCATCAGCTCCCACAGCGTCGCCTTCTCTGTGTGATCGGGCTGGGCGGGATAGCCAGGCGCAGGGCGGATTCCACGATACTTCTCCGCGACGAGATCCTCTTTCGTGAAGGTCTCGGCGTCGGCATAGCCCCATAGCTCCTTGCGCACGCGCTCGTGCATGCGCTCAGCGAACGCTTCGGCCAGGCGGTCGGCAAGTG
This sequence comes from Hyphomicrobium sp., assembly GCA_030609245.1. Taxonomy (GTDB): domain Bacteria; phylum Pseudomonadota; class Alphaproteobacteria; order Rhizobiales; family Hyphomicrobiaceae; genus Hyphomicrobium_A. The sequence continues at coordinate 14,997 of JAUWCP010000004.1, read as the reverse complement.
CCTTCAGCATGATGCGGCTATAGTCGTCGGTTGAGGCAATGCGGCTGGCGATCGCCTCCTCCTCGCCAAGGCCTGTGGTGACGGCGAAGCCGCCGATGTAATCGGCTAGTCCTGTGTCTTTTGGCGCAATGAAATCTGAAAGCGCGGTGTGCGCACGCTTGCGCGAAGGATCGCGCGCGATCTGTTGGCGCAGCGAGTGCAGCGTGGCGAGTTTGGAAGTCCGGCCTTCGTCCGTGAAGAGTGCGATATCATCGCCAACGCTGTTGGCTGGCCAGAAGCCGGCGACAGCTGATGCCTTCAGCCATCTCCCCGACACCATACGCTTCAACATCTCCTGCGCATCGTTGAAAAGTTTCTGCGCTTCAGCACCGACTTTGTTGTCTTTTAGGATCGCGGGATAGCGCCCATTCAATTCCCACGTCTGGAAGAAAGGAGTCCAATCGATGTAGGGCACGAGTTCGCCTAGGTCGTAGTTCGAGAATGACCTGACCCCGAGGAAACTTGGCTTAGGCGGCGTATACCCTTCCCAGTCGATGGCGAATTTATTTGCCCGCGCAGCGCTGAGTGTAATGCGCCGCTTAGAGGCTTCTTTACGCAAATGCGCCTCACGTACCTTGACGTACTCGGTGCGGACGTCGCCCACGTAGTTCGATCGCTCAGTCTCCGACAAGAGCTTGGAGACCACGCCAACGGCTCGGCTGGCATCGAGCACGTAGATGGCCTGTCCCTTCTCGTAGTTGGGGCTGATCTTGACGGCGGTGTGCACACGGCTCGTCGTCGCGCCACCGATGAGCAGCGGTACTTCGAAACCTTCGCGCTCCATCTCGGCGGCAACAAAACACATCTCGTCGAGTGAGGGTGTGATCAGGCCCGATAGCCCAATAATGTCCGCCTTCTCCCTCTTTGCTGTCTCGAGGATCTTGGCGGCTGGTACCATGACACCGAGGTCGATCACCTCGTAGTTGTTGCACTGGAGGACGACGCCGACGATGCTTTTACCGATGTCGTGCACGTCGCCTTTGACCGTCGCCATGACGATCTTGCCGGCGGCGGGAAGCGCTTCGAGACCCGACGCCTTTTTCTCGGCCTCCAAATAGGGTTGCAGATGAGCGACGGCCTGCTTCATGACGCGCGCCGACTTGACGACCTGCGGCAGGAACATCTTGCCCGCGCCAAACAGATCGCCGACAACGTTCATGCCGTCCATCAAAGGCCCTTCTATCACCCGAATGGGCTTATCGGCTTTCTGCCGCGCCTCCTCGGTGTCCTCCACGATAAAGTCCGTGATGCCGTGCACAAGCGCGTGCGACAGGCGCTCCTCGACCGTGCCCTCACGCCAGGAGAGGTCCGCGACAACCTTCTTCGTCCCGCCCTCGCCCTTGAATTTGGACGCTGCCTCCAACAGCCGATCGGTTGCGTCCTCGCGGCGGTTGAGGACCACGTCCTCGCTCAACTCGCGCAAACCTGGATCGATATCGTCATAGAGCGCGAGCTGGCCCGCGTTGAGGATGCCCATGTTCATACCGGCTTGAATGGCATGATAGAGAAATACCGAGTGCATGGCCGCGCGTACGGGCTCGTTGCCACGGAAGGCGAACGATAGGTTCGAGACGCCGCCGGAGATATGCACCAACGGCATTTTTTCCCTGATGCGGCGCGCCGCCTCGATATAGGCGATGCCGTAGCCGTTGTGCTCCTCCATCCCGGTTGCGACAGCGAAGATGTTGGGATCGAAGATAATGTCCTCAGGGGCGAAGCCAACCTCTTCGGTCAAGAGCTTGTAAGCACGCTCGCAGATCGACACCTTGCGATCGGCCGTATCGGCTTGACCTTGCTCATCGAAGGCCATCACGACAACGGCGGCGCCGTAGCGCAAGACCTTCTTGGCGTGCTCTAAGAACGGCTCCTCCCCCTCCTTGAGGCTGATCGAGTTGACGATGGACTTGCCTTGCACGCACTTGAGGCCGGCCTCGATCACGCTCCACTTGGAGCTGTCGATCATGATCGGCACACGCGAGATGTCGGGCTCGGATGCGATGAGATTCAAAAACGTCGTCATCGCTTTTTCGGAATCGAGCAGCCCCTCGTCCATATTGACGTCGATAATCTGCGCGCCGTTCTCGACCTGGTTGCGCGCAACCGTTAGTGCGGCCGCATAGTCGCCCGCCTCGATCAGTTTGCGAAACTTGGCCGAGCCCGTGACGTTGGTGCGCTCGCCGACGGTGATGAATGCTTGTGCCGCGTTTGTTGTGGTCATGTTTTGAGTGTTGCTCATCATCCGTAGATAAAAGGTTCCAAGCCCGAAAGCCGCATCTTGGGTGCGATCTCGGGGATCTTGCGCGGACTGTATTTTTTCACGTGCTCGGCAATATGCCGGATGTGGTCGGGCGTGGAGCCGCAGCAACCGCCAACGATGTTGAGGATGCCATCCTTCGCCCACGGTTCGATCTGGCAGGCCATGTCGTCGGGTGTCTCTTCGTACTCGCCCATCTCATTTGGCAAACCCGCATTGGGATACGCAGAGACGCGCGTATCAGCATGCGCGGCGAGCTCGGCCAGATATGGCCGCATCAGTTCAGCGCCCAGCGCGCAATTCAGTCCGATCGAGAATGGCCTCAGGTGCCGCATCGAGTACCAGAACGCTTCCGGCGTCTGTCCTGAGAGCGTCCTGCCCGACCGGTCGGTAATGGTGCCCGAGACCATGATAGGAAGTTCAACGCCCGTCTCCTCGAACACCTCCAGCGTTGCAACGCCGGCCGCTTTGGCGTTGAGCGTGTCGAAGATCGTCTCGATCAGAATGATGTCGGCGCCGCCTTCGATGAGACCGCGCACCTGCTCCTTATAGGCCTCGCGCAATTGATCGAAGTCGACGTTGCGGAAGGCGGGATCGTTGACGTCGGGCGAGATCGAGGCGGTGCGGTTCGTCGGGCCAACGGCGCCCGCCACGAAGCGTGGCTTTTCCGGCGTCTTCTTGGTCCACTTATCGGCCGCCAAGCGCGCGATCTTTGCCGCCGCTACGTTCATCTCATAGGAGAATTCCTCCATTCCATAATCGGCCATGGAGATGCGTTGCGCATTGAACGTGTTGGTCTCCAGAAGATCGGCACCGGCGGCCAGATACTCTTCGTGTATGGCTTCGATGATGTCCGGCTGAGTCAGCACCAGCAGATCATTGTTGCCCTTCACGTCCCGCTTCCAGTCCTTGAAGCGTTCCCCGCGGTACCCGGCCTCGTCCAGCCTGTAGCGCTGGATCATGGTTCCCATAGCACCATCGATGATGAGGATGCGCTCTGCGGCCGCCGCTTCCAGCGCTCTCGCGCTAGCAATCTTTTTCACTTGTGGCTCTCCCTTATACGGCCGCGCGCTGCTTTGCGCCCCGCACTACTTGATGCGGCCGCAATCCCAGCAGATGGCAGATCGCGTAGACAAGATCCGCGCGGTTGAGCGTATAGAAGTGGAATTTCTTCACGCCCTCATCGATGAGATCCATCACCTGCTCGGTCGCCACTGCCGCGGCAACGAGATGGCTCGTCGCTGGATCGTCTTCTAGTCCCTCGAAGCGGTGCGCCAGCCAGGAGGGCATGCTTGCGCCCGTGCGCTGAGCAAACCCCGCCACTTGCTTGTAGTTGTGGATTGGCACGATGCCGGGCCTGATCGGCACCCAGATCCCTGCCGCACGGGCACGCTCCAGAAATCCCAGAAACGGCGCGTTGTCGAAGCCAAACTGGGTGATAACGCGGTCGGCCCCGGCATCGACCTTGGCCTTGAGATTGTCCATGTCGGCGGCCGGCGAGGCGCTCTCTGGATGCATTTCGGGATAGCCGGCGACCGAAATCTCGAAATTTGCAATCTTCTTTAGGCCCGAGACGAGATCGGCCGCATTAATGTAGCCGCCCGGGTGCGGCTCATATTTGGTGCCAGGACCGGCAGCGGGATCGCCGCGCAGGGCGACGACGTGACGAACGCCGGCATCCCAATAGTCTCGCGCCACAGCGTCAACCTCATCCTTCGTTGCCGAAACGCAAGTCAGATGGGCGGCGGGCTTTAATTCGGTTTCCTTTATGATTCGGGCAACGGTTGCGTGCGTGCGCTCGCGCGTAGAACCGCCTGCTCCGTACGTGACGGAAACGAACTCCGGCCCTAGCGGCGCAAGCCGTTCAATGGCCGCCCAAAGTGTTGCCTCCATCTTCTCCGTCTTCGGCGGGAAGAACTCGAAAGACACCTCGATCTCGCCAGCACCTAGGAGCCGGCTCTTACGCTCGGTCAAAGTCACCATCAGGAAGCCTCCTGCACTGCGGGGGCGTGTGTTCGTTTGCTTTTGGTGACCGCAGGGATGGTGTCAGGGCGCTTTGCCAACCACAGCGATACCGTTAGCTGTTCCCGCCCACCCTTCGTCCGGAGTGCAAGGTCGCGCTGCTCCAACGGGTCCAAACCCGCATCGCTGAACCACTGCGCGACCTGCGACGGCGCAAATCCGAGCCGGTCATGCGCGTACTCCTCGCGCAGGAACTCCAAATCGTGGGGCGCGAAATCGACGATGAGCAGCTGCCCGCCTGGCGTCAGCACGCGAGCCGCCTCGCGAATGGCATGAGCCGGCTGGGAGAGAAAGTGCAGCACCTGGTGCATGATGACCGCGTCGGCCACTGAGTCAGGCAGAGCCAGCGCGTAAATATCACCATGGCGCACCTGCGCACGTTTCAGCTGCGCCGTCGACAGCTTGCTGCGCGCGTACGCCAGCATGGCCTCGTTGAGATCGAAGCCCAGCCCGCGCTCGTAGCGATCGGCAAAGAGTTCCAGTATGCGGCCCGTTCCAGTACCGAGGTCGACGAGCAGCTTGAACGGACCGCGCCCGAGCGCGACGCTCATGGCCTGCTCGACTTCGCTTTCGGCAACGTGCAAGGAGCGGATGCGATCCCAGTCGGCAGCATGCTCGCGGAAATAGATTTGCGCGGTAGTCTCACGCTCCCGCCTCAGGCCTTCCGCGCGCTCGCGATCGCGCTCGACAACTGGGTCGACCTCGTCCACAAGGGCCAGAACGTCCAACGCGAGCCTGCCGCCTTGCGTGCCATCGGAAACGTGGAAATACGCCCAACTCCCTTCGCGAAAGCGTTCCACTAAGCCCGCTTCGGCCAGTAGCTTCAGATGCAGGCTGATGCGCGGCTGGCTTTGGCCCAGAATCTGAGTGAGGTCCTTGACGCTGAGCTCCCCAGCGGCAAGCAGCAGCAGGATGCGCAAGCGCGTCGGCTCGGCCGCCGCCTTAAGCGCCGTCACAACCTCTTTGCTGGCGAGTGAACCTGCCACGGGCACCTCCTGTGGCCACCGATCATATAAAGATATGTTTATGTGTCAAGAAGCACATTCTCTGACTTTCCTGCCCTCAGCGCCCGTTTTCGGCACAGGTCTTAACCTCAGAGTAAGCCCTATTTTTTACCCTAGCCGGCAGCTGCCACTCAGTTGCGGACATAACGATGCGCGTAGCCATATTCGACCGGATTGAGCCCCAGGTACCCTCCGGTCTCCCCTTCCGTAGCGTTCAAACGTGCTCGCGCCGCACCGCGACGGCGCTTTTGCTTTTGCTCATTCCCATCGTAGTTGCGCTGGGCTTTGGTTGCACTTTCCTGATCGTGCAGGCCGCTGCCGCGCCCGCAGCCCGCGCCATCGTTGCGCAACAACCAACACTCGCGCTCGAAATCCTAGCTGCGCTTGGCTTCTTGGCCTATTTGCTCGGTTTGCCCATAAAGCGCCTGCTCGACCGGCTCGCCGTGCACCGTACCGTCGAGATCAACAAGACGACGGTCACCGTAACTGAAGACAAAAACTTTCGCTCTTGGACGTGGACGGCGCCGCTTAGCTCGTTCGCTGGCATTACCCACCTCGTGCGCGCCTCGCTTTCGGGCACGCGTCACGAACTCATTCTGATACATCCCGAGCGCAAAAAGTCGGTGCTGGTTGGTGTCGGCGACCGCATGTTGCAGGAAGACATCGACCGCGTTGCCGTGCTGCTCGGCCAATCCGTGGTCCCCCCAAAGGAACTTTATCGCCTCAATGCCATGTGGCCACGCCTTCCTAAACTCACTTGGTGGAGGCCTGCACATGTTTGAGCCCTCATCCGTTCAAAATGTCGTCGTTATCCTCGTCCAACCTATGACCGTAGCGCTGTGCGCAGGGCTTATTGAGTTGAAGAGGCAACGGCGTGTATGCGTATTCCAAGCCAGTGCCCGCGGCCTGCAGTTTCCAGGAGGAGCCTCTCTAGTATGTTGATTGAAACTTCGTTGCGTCACGCGCCCCGTAACCGTATTTCCCGCCTCGTTCAAATAGTAACGGTGGCTGCTATTGCCCTCGCATTCACGGGCTTTGCAGCACGCGCCGAATCTCCTGCGGCCTATATGAAGAGGGTGTCTAACGAACTCCTGTCGGCCCACCGCTCCGGCTCATCCGCGCAGTTCGCTAAAGTTCTTGCAGCCAACGCCGACGTTCCCTCGATCGGCATCTCGGCCCTAGGATCTTATGCGCACAGCCTTCCGCGTGCTGACCGTCCCGTCTATTACAGCGGCATGGTCAATTTCATCGCCCGCTACGCCGCCAAGGAATCTCCAAAGTATCCGGTGGACCGCATCATTGTGACTGCGCAGTCCCGCGGTGCCACCTACGGCACGTACGTCGATACCCGCGTTAAGCTCCGCAATGGCGACAGCTACGACGTGCGCTGGCTCGTGGTGCGCAGGGGCAAGACCTACAAAGTTCGCGATGCCCAGATCATTGGTTTTTGGATGACCTCGTTCCTCGACAACTTGTTCCAGAGCTACATCAGCGAGAACGGCGGAAACCCGAAGTCTCTCGTCGTCGCCCTCAATCGATAGAAATTTGCGTCTTTGAACGTCAAGCAAGCGCCGTCGCGGCAGCGCTCTCCCTTTCCAGGGCGCGTGAAAGTGCCGGACGTCTTTGCACGCGATCGAAATATGAACTCACGGATTGGGGCTCGATTGGATACTTTATCTGCGCGGCCCACCGGCCGATGTGTCCCAGCACAACATCGGCAACCGTGAATCTCGCACCCATTGCGTATGTGTTGTCGCCGAGCCGAGCGGCCATCGTTTTGAGTGCGTTTGCCCAGTCTTCAGTACATACGTCGAGAATGGCTGGAGTACGCTTCGCCTTAGGCAGGATCATTGTCTGGCGGTTAAACATCCAAAGTGGAGCCTCTAGATCAAGCGCCGCAAATTGAAGCCAACTCTCCATCTGGGCTCGTTCGATGGTCCCTGGGCTGTATGTAAGTCCCGCTTCAGGGTGGCAGTCCGCCAGGTAAGAACAGATCGCAATTGAATCAATGATCGTTTCGTTGTCGATTTTGAGAGCTGGCAGCTTGCCGCTTGGGTTGACCGAGTATGCGATCTTGGAATGTGGGCGCGTCGCCACGAACTCATAGTCCGCACCGATCTCCTCGAGCATCCATGTCACTCGCGTCGTCCGTGATCCAGGAAAACCGTAAAGCACATACATGACTGTTCACGCTCCACCCTGCCTTACCCGATGAAGTCCTTCACGTGCGAGACTACGGCCTGCGGCCTATCGAGCGCCAGGACGTGCCTACCGCCGGCCACCGCACCATCTTGGCGCCAGGCACAAGATCCCGGTCGTGTTCACGTTTGTGCGGCCGCGCCCAATCCTCGCTGCACAGCTCAAAGACATCACCGGGCACATCGGAACCCAAGCATTAGCGTTCTCTTGCGAACGGTGATGCTCGCTCAGGGAAGGACCTAGCCCCGCTCAAACCTCTTAAACTTGATGCGGTGAGGCTCGACCGCAGCATCGCCTAAACGCTGCTTCTTGTCCTCCTCGTAATCGGCGAAATTACCTTCAAACCACTCCACATGGCTATCGCCCTCGAACGCGAGAATGTGGGTCGCGATGCGATCGAGGAAGAAGCGATCATGGCTGATGATCACGGCGCAGCCGGGGAAATCCTCTAGCGCCGCCTCGAGCGCCGACAGCGTTTCAGTGTCGAGATCGTTGGTGGGCTCGTCGAGCAGCAACAAGTTGCCACCCTCTTTGAGCAGTTTGGCGAGGTGCACGCGGTTGCGCTCACCGCCTGAGAGCTGCCCCACCTTCTTCTGCTGGTCCGGCCCCTTGAAGTTGAACTAGCCCACGTAAGCGCGACTCGGCATCTGGCGCTTGCCCACCATGAGCTGGTCTAGCCCGCCGGAGATTTCCTCCCACACCGTCTTTTTGTCATCGAGGTGATCGCGCGACTGATCGACGTAGGAGAGCTGCACCGTCTCACCCAGCCGAATGGTGCCGGCGTCGGGCTTTTCCTGTCCAGTGAGCATCTTGAACAGCGTCGTCTTGCCGGCGCCATTTGGCCCGATCACGCCGACGATACCGCCGGGCGGCAGCTTGAACGAGAAGTCGTCGATCAGTAGCTGGTCGCCGAAGCCCTTCGTCAGACCATCGGCCTCCACGACAAGGCCGCCCAGTCGCGGTCCCGGCGCGATCTGGATTGCCGCGCGGCCCGCCTGTTCTCGCCCCGCCGCCTCCGCGAGTTCCTCGTAAGCCGTGATGCGCGCTTTCGATTTGGCCTGGCGCGCCTTTGGCGAAGCGCGTATCCACTCCAATTCGCGCTTCAAGGTGCGCTGCCTGGCATCCTCCTGGCCCTTCTCCACCTCAAGGCGCTGGGCCTTCTGCTCAAGCCAGCTGGAGTAGTTGCCCTTGTAAGGAACGCCCTCGCCGCGATCCAACTCCAGCGTCCACTCGGTGATGTTGTCGAGGAAGTAGCGATCATGTGTCACCAGGATCACGCAGCCCGTGTACTCCTTGAGGTAACGCTCCAGCCACGCGACGCTTTCGGCGTCCAAGTGGTTGGTCGGCTCATCGAGCATTAGAATGTCGGGCTTCGACAGTAATAGCCGCGTCAGCGCGACACGGCGACGCTCGCCACCTGAGAGCTTGTTGACGTCAGCGTCTCCCGGCGGACAGCGCATCGCGTCGAGCGCCTGTTCCACTTGTGTATCGAGATCCCACAGATCCTGTGCGTCGATGGCGTCCTGCAGCTTCGCCATCTCCTCTGCGGTCTCGTCGGAATAATTGGTGGCAAGCTCGTTATAACGATCGAGCAGCTCCTTCTTCTCTCCCACGCCCTCCATAGCGTTTCCAAGCACGTCCTTTTCGGGATCGAGTTCGGGCTCCTGGGGCAGATATCCGACTTTGATGCCGTCGGCAGCCCATGCTTCGCCGGCATAGTCAGTAACCTGTCCGGCCATGATCTTGAGCAGGGTTGACTTACCCGAACCGTTAAGCCCGACGACGCCAATTTTGGCGCCGGGCAGGAACGACAGCGAAATGTCTTTCAAGACCCGCTTGCCCCCGGGATAGGACTTGGACAGGTTCGACATGTGATAAACGTATTGCGGCGTGGCCATCGATTGGCGCCTCTGCATATCTGGTGTGATGGGGATTGGCGGCTTTCTATCCGATCGTCGCCATTTGCTCAATGCATCGCGGATTCGCTACCAACGCCAGCCTAAGATCGGGACGCCTGTGAAGAAGAAGCGTCCGAGCCCCACAGTGAATACAAGCGCACCCCAAAGCGTGTGCTCAAAGACCACCGCCCAGATCGACCGCGTTAGCGCATAGCGGACGGCAAACAAGGTCCCCGTCGCCATAGTACTCAGTACGGCGAGCTGTGTGCCGATCACAATATGGCCGAATCCGAACAGTGCTCCATTCATCAAGATTGCCAGCCACCAGGCTTTGCCGAACAACGGGCCGTAGCGGTGAAAATAGAACGTCCGATAGACGAATTCCTGAACGACCACCGACATCGCGGGATAGAGCAGCATGATACGCATGTAAGTCTCGGGCCGGTTGCGCGGAAACTCGAACAACCAGCTCGGGTGATAGTGCCAAATGTAGAGCGCAACCGCCCCGCCGCCGACAACGAAAACCGCCAAGATCGACAACATCGTGCGCCAGCCGAACCCGCGTGTCAGCTCGCGCTTGAGGGAAAAAGTCCGGTCAAGAAGCAAGAAAGCCATCACGATGGCCAGCACCGGCACCAGCGCAACGAAAACCGGCAGCCGATGGTCATGCACAACCGACATCATGGCGAGCGGAGCACCGACGTAGAGAAGCGCCAGCTCGACGGTGAGCCACGCCCGGCGCAGGGGCGAAGGCTTCGTAATGGAAAGCGTACCCCCTGCCCTAAGCGCCTCTTTTGGAAAGAAGATGCTCCCCACGCCCTGTCACCCCCTGGCTACGCGGAGCAGCGCTGACGCCAGCGTTGCTCAATCTGCCCGGCAAGTTCGTGTGCCGAATGCACAGGCTCGTAGCTCCAATCGGGGATCGCGTCGAGGCGGTCCGGCAACGGGCGGGTCGCACCGCGCGCTTGCAGCGCGGCATGAAAGCGGCCGAACTTGGCTGAGCCGCCCGATGGCGTGAAGACCAACACAGGCCGCCCCGTCGCGCATGCTTCTCCCGTCATATTTACGCTATCGGCGGTAACAACGAGCAGGTCCGCGTGCGCCAGAAAGTCGGCGTAAGGGTTGGCGCCTTCCCCTTTCCATATAATGCGCGGCCAATCCCGCGTTGCTGCATCGGCCGCATTGAAAAGTTGCGCGTGCGTGCGCCGAGAAGGCGTGACGAGAAAACTCGCACCCAATTTTCCGAGAGATTGGAGAGCGCTTTGCAAGCGGGCATCATCGTCTTCGCTGAAATTGTAGATCCCGTTCTTTCCCCCCAGAACAACGGCCACGCGTGGATGCGGCAAAGCGGCGATTTCAGAGGGAAGGTTTTGGCGCAGCTCGGCAAGCCGCTTGGCCGTAAAGCTATGCGGTGCTGTCAACGTGGTGATGACGTTGGCCCCGCGCAGACGATCGTGTTCGGGAACCCAGATCACGTCTGAGGTACCGAGCCCTGTTTTCGGATCCAGCATGACGATGGTGAACGTCTGAGACCCCGCCCGGCGCCGCAGGGCGCGCATATAAGGAACGCTGCGGCGGCCTAACGAGATGGCAACCTCCGGCCAAGGCGGCGCGAACAGCGATCCCGGTTGCCCGAAGCGTTCCCCCGGCGCCACCGGCCCCCAAGGTGCCGCAAGCTTCCAAATGCCTTTCGGCGAGACATGTTTCATTTCGTAGTCGAGACCCAGCGCCTCGGCCACGCCCCGCACCTGCACGTCCATGCCGGCCATTCCCGCCGTGATGATCCACGCCCGCGCCCCAGCCAGCGGGCGAGGAGCAAAATCAGTGGTGCTTTTCGGGTCGGTTGCCATCGGACGTTTTTCTCCCCGCTGGCGACAAAAGAGTCGAGTCCTCTTCCCGTCGCAGGAGGGATTGATCGCCTCTCCAGTCGCAAAACACCACTAGTGTGGGCTGCTATAAGTCCCCGTGTTAGTTGCGCAAGCCAGGCCCGCGGCGCTATGCAGGGCCTCTGCTGACGTTACCCGAGGAAAGCCCGTCCCATGCCCGTCCGCCTCGACGCCATTGACTGGCGCATCCTCAAAGAGCTGCAGGGCGACGGCCACATGACCAACGTGGCCCTTGCCAATCGCGTCGGCCTTTCCGCACCACCGTGCTTACGGCGCGTGCGTGCGCTTGAGGAAGCCGGCCTCATTGCCGGCTACACGGTGCTCTTCGACGAGCCCGCGCTTGGCTTCGAGCTTACTGCGTTCGCTATGGTCGGGTTGCACAATCAGGCCGAGGCAGAGTTGCGCGCGTTCGAGAATCTGGTTCTTGGCTGGCCGTTGGTGCGCGAAGCCTACATGCTCTCGGGCGAAAGCGATTTCATGCTCAAGTGCATCGCCCGCGACCTGCCGACATTCCAGGAGTTCATCTTAGACAAGCTGACGGCCGCGCCCAACGTGGCGAGCGTCAAGACGTTCCTCACCATCCGCCGCGCCAAGCGCGACCCGGGCGTTCCCATCACTGTGCCCAGCGATCCTGCAAAGTGAGCCAGCCGCCAGTTACTTCCACTCGATCTTGAGAATTTCGTAAGAGCGCGCGCCTTTGGGTGTCACAACCTCGACGCTATCCTTCTTCAACTTACCGATAAGCGCACGCGCGATCGGCGAGGAGATGGAGATTTTGCCTTCGCGCACATCGGCCTCGAAGTCCCCAACGATCCGGTATTTCACCTTCTCCTCGGTGTCCTCGTCTATAAGCGTCATTGTCGCCCCGAATCTGACGGTCTTGCCCGATAGTTTCGACGTATCAATCACGTCGGCGCGCCCCAAGCGATCTTCAAAGTCGGCGACCCTCGCCTCATTGAGGCCCTGCGCTTCCTTAGCGGCGTGATATTCCGCGTTCTCCGAAAGATCGCCGTGCTCACGCGCTTCCGCGATTAGTTGAATGATACGGGGACGTTCCTTTGACTTGAGGCGATGAAGCTCGGTTTCCAGATACTGGAAGCCCTCAATGGTCATCGGCACTCGTTCCAATGTCATTTCCTAACATCTCCCATAGGTCTGGCAGGGCTGCCAGAACCAGCTACACACACTGTCTCGCAACTCGTGTGGAACAGACCACCCCGCTCGTGCGGTCTAGCGGTCCAGTGGATCAGAGTGCGCGCGTCACAAAACTTTGCAGGGGCGCAACTCTCAAAGTGCCCGCTTTAAGAGCTCTTATGGCCCGTGTAACCGCGACCGCACCGGCTAAAGTTGTATAATATGGGATATGACGAAGCAAGGCAGTCCGCCGGATATCCTTGCTGTCTGCCAAGGCCTTTGAGCCTTCCGTGGTGTTGAAAACAAGGTCCACGTCGCCATTCTTCATCGCGTCGACAATGTGTGGGCGGCCCTCTAGAACCTTGTTAATACCCTGACATTGAACGCCGTTTTCCTGCAGGTGCCGCATTGTGCCCCGCGTGGCAATAATCTTGAAGCCCATGCCCTCCAACTCCTTCACCGGAGCGACCATCCGGTCCTTATCCTTATCTTTCACGGACACGAAGACGGTGCCGCCGGTGGGCAGGAGTTGACCGGCGCCGAGTTGACCCTTGCCGAATGCCATGGCGAAATCGCTATCGATCCCCATAACCTCGCCCGTGGAGCGCATCTCCGGACCTAAGATCGGGTCAACACCGGGGAAACGTGCGAACGGGAACACCGCTTCCTTGACGGCGACGTAATCCAGCTTGGCAGGCGTAAGTCCAAAGTCCCGCAACGGCTTGCCGGCCATGACCTCGGCTGCGATGGCAGCTATGGGCTTGCCAATGACCTTGGCGACAAAGGGGACCGTGCGGCTCGCCCGCGGGTTCACCTCAAGCACGTAGACCTGGCCGTCTTTGATCGCAAACTGCACGTTCATGAGACCGACAACCTTGAGAGCCCGTGCAAGTTCTTCAGCTTGGCGGCCCAGCTCCTCGATGACATCATCGGTGAGCGAGTATGGTGGCAGCGAGCATGCGCTATCACCTGAATGGATGCCTGCCTCCTCGATATGCTCCATGACCCCAGCGATGTATGTATCGGTACCGTCGGCCAAGCAATCCACGTCGACTTCGACCGCATCGGTGAGGTAGCGGTCAATGAGCAGCGGCCGTTGCTTCGAGACAACAAGTTCGGAGGGCCCGTCGAGCGTTAACGATAGCCGTGCGATGTAACGATCGATCTCTGTGCCGTCGTGCACGATTTCCATGGCACGTCCGCCAAGCACGTACGAGGGGCGGATCACCACCGGATAGCCAATGCTATCGGCCACCGCGCGCGCTTCCCCTGGTGCGCGCGCGATGCCGCAATGCGGCTGCTGCAGTCCAAGTTTCTCGATCAGCGCTTTGAAGCGGTCGCGATCCTCCGCCAAATCGATGGCGTCAGGCGAGGTGCCCAAAATTGGCACACCGGCAGCGGCAAGCGGTGCGGCAAGCTTAAGCGGCGTCTGGCCGCCGAACTGAACGATCATGCCCTTCACCGAGCCGCGCGCTTTCTCCTTGGCGATGATCTCGAGCACATCCTCTACAGTGAGCGGCTCGAAATAAAGCCGGTCGGAGGTATCGTAATCTGTCGAGACGGTCTCCGGATTGCAGTTGATCATGATCGTCTCGTAGCCCGCCTTTGTCAGCGCGAAGCAGGCGTGGCAGCAGCAATAGTCGAATTCGATACCTTGGCCGATACGATTGGGGCCACCACCCAAGATGATGATTTTCTCAGCCGCGCTTGGGTCGGCCTCGCATCCAGGCGAGCCTGCCAGACTGCTTTCGTAAGTCGAGTACATATAGGCCGTGGGCGCGGCGAACTCTGCGGCGCATGTGTCGATGCGTTTGAATACCGGCTCCACACCAAGGTCCCTGCGCTTCTCACGCACATCCTTCTCCGCCACACCGGCAAGTTGAGCCAGCCGGGCATCCGAAAAACCCATCGCTTTTAGACCTCGAAACTGCGACTCGGTGGCTGGAAGGCCGTGCACCTTTACGCGCGCTTCCTGGTCGATGATCTCCTGTATTCGCGCCAAGAACCAAGGATCGATTTTGCACGACTCATAGACTTGCTCGTGATCGAAGCCGAGCCGCAGCGCTTGGGCAACCTTCAACAGCCGATCAGGTGTGGGCTTGGATAAAGCAGCGCGAATGACGTTCTTGTCGTCACCCAACCCCAGTCCTTCAAGCGTGACGTCGTCGAAACCGCACAGCCCGGTCTCCATCGAACGCAACGCCTTTTGTAGGCTTTCGGCAAACGTTCTGCCGATCGCCATCACCTCGCCGACCGACTTCATGGAGGTCGTGAGTGTGGAATCGGCGCCGGGGAATTTCTCGAAGGCAAACCGCGGAATCTTCGTGACGACGTAATCAATCGTCGGCTCGAAAGAGGCTGGCGTCGCACCGCCCGTGATGTCGTTGTCGAGTTCGTCCAGAGTGTAGCCCACCGCGAGCTTCGCTGCGACCTTGGCAATTGGGAAACCCGTCGCCTTGGAGGCGAGAGCGGACGAGCGCGACACGCGCGGGTTCATCTCGATAACGACCAGTCGCCCATCTTCCGGGTTGACGGCGAACTGAACATTGGAGCCGCCGGTC
>JAUWCP010000106.1 GCA_030609245.1 Hyphomicrobium sp. | reverse complement strand
TCTATCGTCCCGTATTCCTCATACATACTTATTACGAGAGCGAGGGCAACCGCGAGTGTTGCTACGGCTACTACTATCGCGGTCAGGATAAGCACGTGGAGCAATGGATATGCGCATCGCGGAGTATGAAAAGCGGTTCGCCAACCCGTTTGTGGCAGCAGAGCGCGGTTACATCGACGATGTGATTCCGCCGCGCAATACGCGCCGGCGCATCTGCCGCGCGCTCAACATGCTGCGCGACAAGCATGTCGAGAATCCCTGGAAGAAGCACGACAATATTCCGTTGTAAGGCCTTCGCTGGAGCGCATATTGGCCACATGAACGCGCCCTGTAACCTGCATTCAGTGTGGGTTCAATCGCACTTGCGCATCTTCTCCTCATCAAGACGAGACGGACCCCCCGCCGGGGCTGGTCTCACAAACCGAGGAAGAAGAGAGGTCTATGATGACTAAGATTGGTTTGATCGCTGCAAGTTTGCTGATTGCAACTACAGCCGCCGCGTCTGCCCACAGCACCAGCATTGATTCGCGTCAGAACTGGCAGGCCAAGCGCATCGAGTCTGGGCGTCAGAGCGGTTCGATCACGTGGTTCGAAGGCTTGAAGCTTCGCGCAGAGCAACACAAAATCACCCGCCTGAAAGCCAAATACCGGGCAGATGGCCGCCTGAGCTATTCGGAGCGCAAGGAGCTGCAACGGCTTCAGTATGAGGCCAAGACGCACATCAATAACGAAACGTACGACAGTTGGCGTCGCGTTAGGTGGCTGCCGCGCTTCGGACTGTAAAATCCTCCACTTTTGCCCCTGCAAGCAAACGGCAAGGGGCCGCTCCCAAGCGGCCCCTTCTTCTTGCTCCCAATCGCTACAAAGGGCCCGTTCCACACGTTCGCGCCGCAATGGAGCAGCCGTTAGCCAATTGGTAAGGCAGGTTTCCTATGCTCGGGATACAGGTTTTTTGATTCAATTGCGGGGTTGGTGATGGGGTTGTTGAAGTCGATTTCGGTCGACGAGATCATGAAGCGGGGCAGCATCAAGGATGTCGATGTCCTCAGATTCAGGGCAGCGTTCTACGATGATGACGTGATTTCGGCCGAAGAAGCCGAGTCGCTGTTCGCTATAAACGATGCCTGCCGCGTGCAAGACCCCTCCTGGGTCGATTTCTTCATCGCGGCGGTCACCGACCACATCGTCGACCAGACCGAGCCTGAAGGGTATCTGACCGCGGAAAACGCCAAGTGGCTGATTGCCCATATCACCCGGGACGGCAAGGTTAAGCGCAAGACGGAGGTGGGTCTCCTCGTTAACGTGCTTGAAAAGGCCCGCTGGTCGCCCGTCAATCTGGTCCGCTTCGCGCTGGAGCAGGTGAAAGCCGCAGTCATTGAGGGCGAAGGTCCCCTTCGTCCCGACCAGTCGCCTCCCAAGGGCCAGATTAGCGAGTCCGAGGTCGAGTTGGTGCGCCGCATGCTGTACGCCTTCGGTGGTGACGGCAACGTGGCCGTAACCCGAGCTGAGGCCGAGGTGCTCTTTGACATCAATGACGCTACGGCCGACGCCGAGCCGAACCCGGCCTGGACGGATCTCTTTGTCAAGGCCGTCGCCAACGTGGTCATGGCGGCTTCGGGTCAGATGGTTCCGACCCGCGAGGAAGCTTTGCGGCGCGAGAGGTGGCTAGCCGATCGCGGTGAGCTGTCCCCCGGCGCCATGCTGTCGGCCATGGTGACCACGAGCCTCGACGCCGTGCGTGGGGCCTATCACGATCAGTCGCCAGAGGAGCGCGCCCTTGCCCGGCTGGAGCATCAGCGAATCGAGATCATCACCAACGAGGTGATCACGGCGGCTGAGGCTGAGTGGCTGTGCGAGCGCATAGGCCGTGATGGACACTTGACGCCCAACGAGGCCGCACTCGTAGCTTACCTGAAAAAGGAAAGCCCCAATATCCATCCCGATCTCCAGGCCACGGTGGATCGGCTTTCGCAGGCCGCCTAAAGCCACAATTTCTTCCAAAACGCGGCGTTGCGACGCGGGCGGTCTTGGCGCTTGGCATTGGGCCAAGCTAACCTTACGCAGTATCACCAACTTAACTTCGGGTGCGGTAATGTTTACCGTGCCCCTCAGGCCGTTTAGAACGACATTCCACACAACCGAACGGCCGCCTGGCTCAGGCGTGCCCAACCAATTGGGCCACAAGGGGTTATGTTCAAGAAGATCCTGATAGCGAACCGTGGCGAAATTGCTTGTCGCGTCATGAAGACCGCGCGGAAAATGGGCATCAAGACCGTTGCGGTCTACTCCGATGCGGACCGCGACGCCTTGCACGTCGAGATGGCCGACGAGGCGGTGCATATCGGGCCACCGGCAGCAGCAGAATCCTACCTCGTCATCGAGAAGATCCTAGAGGCCTGCAAAGCGACCGGCGCGGAGGCGGTTCATCCAGGCTATGGGTTCTTATCGGAGCGCGCGGCTTTTCCCGTCGCCTTAGCCAAAGCGGGCATCGTCTTCATCGGGCCGAACCCGAAGGCGATTGCGGCCATGGGCGACAAGATCGAGAGTAAGAAAGCGGCGGCGGCGGCCAAGGTCTCGACCGTGCCGGGCTACCTTGGAGAAATTGCCGACGTCACGCACGCCGTCAAGATTGCCGAGGAGATCGGTTATCCCGTCATGATCAAGGCCTCGGCCGGTGGTGGCGGCAAGGGCATGCGCGTTGCCTGGAGCAAGGAGGAGATCGCAGACGGATTCACGTCATCACGCAACGAGGCCATGGCCAGCTTCGGCGACGACCGGATGTTCATAGAGAAGTTTATCGTCAATCCGCGCCATATCGAAATCCAGGTTCTGGGCGACAAGCACGGTAATGTGGTTCACCTCGGCGAGCGCGAATGCTCGATTCAGCGGCGCAACCAGAAGGTGATCGAAGAGGCGCCTTCCCCGCTGCTCGACGAAAAAACCCGCAAGGCGATGGGCGCGCAGGCTGTCGCCCTGGCAAAGGCCGTGAACTACGATTCGGCGGGTACCGTAGAGTTCGTCGCCGGTCAGGATCGCAGTTTCTTCTTCCTGGAGATGAACACGCGTCTGCAGGTTGAACACCCTGTGACCGAACTCATCACAGGAATCGATCTCGTCGAGCAAATGATCCGAGTGGCGGCGGGCGAAAAGCTCCCCTTCAAGCAGTCTGACATCAAGCTCACGGGCTGGGCGGTCGAAACCCGCGTCTATGCGGAGGACCCCTTCCGTAACTTCCTGCCCTCGATCGGCCGCCTCGTGCACTATCGGCCGCCGGAAGAACAGGTCAAGGACGGCGTCACGGTGCGCAATGACACGGGCGTGTTCGAAGGCGGTGAGATCTCGATGTTCTATGATCCCATGATCGCCAAACTCGTCACCCATGCGTCCACTCGCGAGGTGGCTATCTCGGCCCAGTCCGACGCGCTCGACGCCTTCTATATTGATGGCATCCAGCACAACATCCCCTTCCTCTCGGCGCTGATGCAGCACCCGCGCTGGATCAAGGGCGCTCTCTCGACGGGCTTTATCGCGGAGGAATACCCGGACGGGTTCAAACCACACAAGGCGGAAGGGACGGAGCTGGAAGTCGTGGCGGCCGTGGCAGCCGTGATCGATCACCTCAACAATTCGCGCCGGCGCGAGATTACCCACCAGATGTCGGGCGAGCCTGTTTCCTTTGCCAAGCGGCGCGTTGTTAAGGTCGGGGACACTGAACTGCGCCTCGAGGTCTCCGGCGCCAGCGAGGGTCCTAACTTTGTGTCATTTATCGACTTGATCAATCGGCCTGGCCAGACGCTGGAAATCACGTCCTCGTGGCGGCCTGGTGATCCTGTATGGGAAGGGAAGGTTGGAGATAAGAACGTGGCGCTGCAGGTGCGCCCGGTGCTCAATGGCGTCAGTCTGGCCTTCCGCGGCGTTCAAGAGCGGATCTACGTCTATACCGAGCGCGAGGCGGCGCTTGTGGCTTTGATGCCTGAGAAGCGCGCAGCCGACATGTCCAAGTTCCTGCTTTGCCCGATGCCGGGGCTGGTAAAGGCCATCCATGTGAGCGAAGGGGAAGATGTGCAGGTTGGCGACGCGCTTGCGGTTGTAGAAGCCATGAAGATGGAGAACATCCTGCGCGCGGAGCGGGACGGCTTAGTCAAGAAGGTCAACGCCAAGCCAGGGGACAGCCTAGCGGTTGACGAGGTGATCTTAGAGTTCGCGTGATCTCCGGCAGGGTTACCCGCGCAAACTTTCGTTGTTCGACGCTTTTGTCCCCTCTCTTAGCGGGGCACTTTGGGGAACGGCCTTAAGGCCGCTCCTTTAGAGGCCGCGCGCCCAAGGCCGTTTGATATGGACTGGTGGTCTGCACGGGATTACCGCTACCTGGATGAACAGACGCACTATTCAAGTCCGGATAGAGGGGCGGGTACAAGGCGTTGGCTTTCGTGCATTCATCGAGATGAATGCCCATGACCTCGGTCTTGAGGGATGGGTTCGCAATCGGCGGGATGGATCCGTCGAAACTGTGTTTCAAGGAGCGCCTGACGCAGTCGCAAAGATGCTGCAACGGTGCCAAGAGGGGCCGCCGGCGTCAAGTGTGACTCGGGTGGAGCACATTGGCGAAGGTGTCGGCGCCTTTGAAGGCTTCGAGGTCCGCCCGACCGTTTGAACGGCAATCAGTTGAATTTTTCCGCCTTGCGCCGAAGACCGTCGAGGATCGGCTCGTAGGCTTCCTCGTCGTGGGCTTCCGGGTAGACCACGTAGACGGGATAGACGAACTTGCGCGCCCGTTTCGGCTGCCTGAGGCGGCCACGCGATAGGTATGAGCGCACGAGCCGCAGGGGAAAGTAGCCCGAGGACTCGTTGGCAAGCAGATAATTGATCCCAGCCGAGCCCAGATCGAGGTTCAGTCCCGGATTGGTCAGTTCAGGGTAGGCGGCGGCGTGGTCTTGCTGGAAGTCCGGGCCCCAGTCGATGAACACATAGTCGCCCGACCCGCGCCGATGCGTCGCCGGGACGCTGGTAACCAGCACGAATTCCTCATCGAATAGATGCTCGATGGCCAGACCCGGAGGCTGAGCCGGCCGGTACATGACGGCAAGGTCGAGTGTGCCCTCCAAGAGGCGCTGAGTCAGCACGGCAGACAGCCCCGAACTGGCAGAAACCGCTATATCGGGGATATTCGACCTCAGCCAAGAGATCCATTTGAGAAGGAACCCATCCCACAACGCGACGGGAGCGCCGACGGCTAAGTGGTCGCGATGCTGGTCAGAAAGACCAACCTCGAGCTGCGCATGCTGCCAGACCCGGACAAGCGCAAGCGCGTGCTTCTGAAACTGTTCACCAGCCGCTGTGAGTTCCGCACCCGTCCTGGAGCGGCCGAAAAGTGGTCGGCCGAGCTGATCTTCAAGGTTCTTGATGCGGGCGGAGACGGTTGACTGCGTAATGTTCATCTTACGCGCCGTGTCGATGAAACTTCCCGTCTCGGCAACCATCAAGAAGGTGCGCGCGAGATTGACGTCCATGAGACTCACTTGATCGTCGAAACGCTGCAAATAACATCTATCGAAATTTTCGATAGCGGTCACCGGATAAATCCGTTTGTGGCGAAGTTTGATTCTAACCAGATTGTCAGCGTCCCGATTGAGTCAGCTCGAATCTGACTCGTGTTGTTCGGGGTCACAATGGAAGGACAACGATCATGAAGGCGAAAGCCAAAGCGAAGAAACCGGCAAAGAAGAAGAAGCCGGCCGCGAAGCGGAAGCCCGCTGCGAAGCGGAAGCCGGCTGCAAAGAGGAAGACAGCTGCGAAGAGGAAGCCGGCTGCGAAGAGGAAGACAGCCGCGAAGCGGAAGCCGGCTGCGAAAAGAAAGCCAGCGAAGAAGAAGAAGAGGAAGTAGACCTCTTTCACCGCTTTTTAGGAGTTGCCGCGATGCCACGCATGGTCTCTGCGGCGTTTGCAATCGTAGCTCTTCTTTGGCCTCCGCCTACGCTAGCTGCGTCGGTAACTAACCGTGATAACAAGGATTATAAGGTCACGATCATCGAAGGCGAGGCGAAGCAAGACCACATTCTAAAGCCGTCTTTGGTGCTAGAAGGGGTTTGTCAGAAGGGGTGCGTTATCCGTTTCACCGACAGCGAGAACGACGAGTACAAGTTAGATGGCTCGGAGTTGGTGTCGATTGAAGACGGGGACCTCTACTACGACGGGCCGGCCGCAGACGCGGTCTCGGGAGTTGGTGATGCGGGCCAACCATCCCTGCCCAGGCGGAAGCAGAGGTAGAAGAAAAACCAGCAGGTTTTGAGCGCCCGGCCCTAATCATTGGGCCGGGCGTTCTGCGTCTTAGTGGTGGGCTTCGCCCAACACTGGGGATGCTAAGAGCGTTGACGAGAGCGGGTCATCGGCGTCGTGCGTTGCGCCGAAGCGGTACTCAAAGGCGGTTCGCAGCGCGTTATCCACAGTTTCCATCCGTGCAGGTGAGCCAAGATCAGCGAGGCTGGTGACACCGTGCTCGGCGATGCCGCAGGGAACGATCCCATCATAGTGTCCAAGATTGGGATTCACGTTGATGCTGACACCGTGCAAGCTCACCCACTTGGAAATGCGCAGGCCGATGGCTGCAATCTTATCTTCCCTGCGGGCTTCCCTGTCCTGGCGGCGCACCCAGACGCCAACCCGCCCAGGTCTCGTCTCGCCCTTCACGCCGAGAGCGGCGAGGGAATCTATGAGCCACTGCTCAAGCACGTGGACGAAGGCGCGCACATCGGCGCCGCGCCGTTTCACGTCGAGCATAACGTAGGCTATGCGCTGACCCGGGCCGTGATAGGTGACGCGGCCGCCTCTCCCGGATTGATGTACGGGAAACCGTTGTGTGTTGCATAAGTCGTCGGGTTTTGTGCCGGTTCCCGCCGTGTAGATTGGGGGATGCTCCAACAACCAGACGAGTTCAGGTGCCACACCGCGCGCTATGCGCTGGGCGCGATCGGCCATGGTGCGCACACCAAGAGGGTAGTCTACCGGAAGCGGACTGACGGCCCAGTCGACCGGTTCGAGGTCGAGCGGCACTCCGCGGCCGTCAAGAGTGTTGTGAAGCGGTTTCATGGGATCAATGTAGGGTGCCTGGCGGTGAACTGACTAGGTCCGTCACCTTCCCGCCCACGCCTTAGGGCAAAACGACTGGCTCGGGGAGGGCTGGTACAGCACGTGAACAAGGGTCCGCGTGTTGGCTTGTTCCCGCAGACTGAGTTGGCTATATGAGGCGTTCGTTTTCGTCTCTGGCACGCGGTCGTGGCGGAATTGGTATACGCGCTACCTTGAGGTGGTAGTGGGGGAAACCCCGTGGAGGTTCAAGTCCTCTCGACCGCACCATTCGAACGCTAAGGCGTTGGACGCACTCTAGCTTCTGTAATTGCACAGCCTTTCTAACCCGACTGTTACAGTGGACTGTTACAGTTCGGTATGGGCGACATGACTCCAGACAAGGGCGTTTTCAGGCGCAAAGGCAGCAGTGTCTGGCAGCATCGCGTCTGCGTGCCTAAAGAGCTGCGGCCGCTCTATGGCGGCAAAGATTCTCTCCCTGCAAGGTCGCTAAAGACACTAGACCTCGCCGAGGCCAACAGCCTTGCGCGCGCAAGGCTTGCCGACTACGAGCGAGAGTTCAAAGAGAAGAGGGCGGCGCTCAACGGCAGCTCACCCGCCAGCGAGCAGGCA
>JAUWCP010000078.1 GCA_030609245.1 Hyphomicrobium sp. | reverse complement strand
ATCGCTTTGCGCTCCTCACTATCGAGGATCACGCTTGCCTCGCGCAATTTCGCTAAATAGTCGTCGAAGCTTTTCACGCTGAACGGCTCGGGCGCCATGAAGCGGTGGCCGCGGGTCTCCTTGCCGCTTTCGATCCCGTCGATGTTGAACTCGACGACCTTGCCGGCGAACAGACACAGGATCGAATGGAGCGGGCGCGCCCAGCGGAGCTTGCCGTCACCCCAACGCATGGATTTCGGCCAGGGGAATTTGTAGACGATCTCCGACACGATCTCGGCTACGATTTCGGCGGTGGGGCGGCCGGGGCGCTCGATGAGCGCCACATAGTACTCGCCCTTCTTATCCTCGCGCCGCTCGGCCTGTTCGACGGATTTAAGCCCTGCCGATTTGAGAAAACCTTGGATGGCGGCGTCGGGTGCCGCCACGCGCGGGCCTTTGCGCTCCTCGTGCACGTCGGGAGAGCGCGCCGGCAGATCGTCGATCACGACGGTCAGCCGCCTAGGCGTGGCGAAGCTGCGGACCGATTTGAACTCGAGCCCTGCTGCCTTCAGCCTATCGCCGAGGAGACGCGCTAAGTCCTCCTTGGCGCGGCTTTGCATGCGCGCCGGGATCTCTTCGGAGAATAGTTCAAGCAGCAGCTCAGCCATTGGCGGCACCACCGGCCTCGGTCTTGAGCCAGGCGGCGCAAGCTGCCTTGGCGAGATCGCGCACGCGCAAAATATAGGCCTGGCGCTCGGTCACCGAGATCACGCCGCGAGCGTCGAGCAAATTGAAAATATGCGACGCCTTAATGCACTGGTCGTAAGCCGGCAGCACCATGAGGTGACGGTCGCCAGCCTCGCCTCTATCGAGCAGCGCCTTGCACTCGGCTTCCGCCGCGCGGAAATGTTCGATCAGGCGCTTGGTGTCGGCGTGCTCGAAATTGAAGCGTGAATATTCCTGCTCGGCTTGCAGGAACACGTCGCCGTAAGTGACCTTGTCCTTGCCTTGGCGGCCGTTGAAATCGAGATCGAAGACGCGATCGACGCCCTGCACATACATAGCGAGGCGTTCAAGCCCGTAAGTCAGCTCACCGGAAACGGGATCGCAGTCGAGGCCGCCGACTTGCTGAAAGTAGGTGAACTGCGACACTTCCATGCCGTCGCACCACACTTCCCAGCCAAGCCCCCAAGCGCCCAGCGTCGGGCTCTCCCAATCATCCTCGACGAAGCGAATGTCGTGCGTTTCAGGCGAGAGGCCGATGCGGCGCAGGCTTTCCAGGTAGAGATCCTGGATGTCAGCCGGTGTCGGCTTCATGATCACTTGGAGTTGGTAGTAATGCTGCAGGCGATTGGGGTTCTCGCCATAGCGGCCATCCGTGGGACGGCGCGACGGTTGTACGTAGGCTGCATTCCAAGGCTTGGGGCCCAGCGCGCGCAAGGCAGTCGCCGGATGAAAGGTGCCCGCCCCCACTTCCATGTCATAGGGCTGGAGGATGACGCAGCCCTGGTCGGCCCAAAACGTCTGCAGCGTCAGGATGAGGTCCTGAAAGGACTTCTCAGGGCGCAGAACGACCCCTTTCGGGCTGGCGTGACGCCCGGCTGGTTTGACGGCGACGTTCGTTGGCATGGGTGTGTCTGAGCTTTGGCGGTTCGGCGGCGCACTATACGCATTCGGGACGCCGTGTCACGCGAGGCCAAAGCCCACCGGGCCGCGAGTGTGCGTCATCCGGCTCCGACAGAAATGGGTGATCGTGTGCGCCTAGCGCTGAGGCGGACGGCTTGGCCGGTAGGCGCCCGCTTTTGGATCCCACACGAGTGTGCCGAGATCCTTAACGGGGATGCTGGCACCCTTCTCTTCCCGGCTCAGCTCGTCGTGCGCGAGGCGTGTCGCTTCCGCGACGCGCGCGATTTCCTTGGCAAGCCAGCGGACGCCGGCAACTATTCCGGCTCCGACGAGCAGTGCGGTAACGGCTTGCGGCATGACCGACACTCCTTTCTGAAGCGCCCCCTCACAATCCGAACCTGGACCATAGCGCCCTAGCCTCAACAGCCGATATTAGATCTTCGGCCAGGGCAAGGTGCCGGCCGGTTAAATCCTCGTAACCTTGGGACGCCCCGGGCGGACGTCTTAGCCTCGAAAGCAAGTCTGTACGGCCAAGCGGGACGACTTTCAGCCGCACATCGTCGCCATGCAGCTCGCGCATTTTTGATCGGATGTCAGCGACCCCGTCGATAAGGCCAAGCTCAAGAGCCTTGGGCCCTGACCAGAACGCGCCGGAGAAGAGCTCCTGATCGCTCCCCTTAAGCCGGCCGGCGCGGCGCTCCTTGACGACGCCGATGAAGACGTCATGCACATCACGCTGCAGCTCCTTGATGCGCTCAACGTCGTGCGGCTTTTCGGGCAGGAATGCATCGAGCGCGCCTTTATTCTCACCTGCGGTATAGACGCGCCGGGAGATTCCCAGCTTTTCGATCGCTTTATCGAGGCCGAAACCGGCGAAGATCACCCCGATCGAGCCAATGATCGAGGAAGGATCTGCGTAGATTTCATCGCCCGCCACCGCCAAGTAGTAGCCGCCTGACGCGGCCACATCCTCACAAAAAACGTAGACGGTCTTCTCATTTTCCTCGGCGAGCTGGCGGATGCGGCGAAAAATGAGACTCGATTGGACCGGCGAGCCGCCGGGCGAATTGACGATCACGGCGACAGACGGCGTCTTCGACATTTTGAACGCCTTCTCGATCGCGCCGGCGCAGACGCCGATCGAGAGGCCTGGGCGCAGCGGCGTCGCCATGCCGATAGGGCCCGTAAAACGCAGCACGGGAACGACGGGACCACTTTTAAAAGGCCACATGCACGCTAACCTCGCTCGTGAAGTGTGATGAAAAGGCTGAGCGGAGACATTTAGGTCATGCGGCCCGCGACGGCTAGACCGCAGTCGTCATGGATAGCGCCGCACCGTGCCGCAGGATTGCCTGGGCCTCGTCGGTGAAGGCACTGCCCGCTCCATGCAGCACGAAGCCCGGTAGCAGGACGGACGCGGCGCGACTGCCCTTTATGCCTTGAACAATAACGCGATGGGCCTGGGCGCCTTGACGCGGATGCAGCGCCAAGATCTTGAGCGCGCCGAAACGGCCATCCAACGCGGCAAGCAGGAGCGTCAGCGCTTCTGATTTATGGATAAGCGTGACGCCGCCGCCCGGCTGCACCATGCGCGCCATGAAGCGTGCCCAACGATCCAGGCTATCGCTCGGCATGGCATGCGCGGCCGCTTTCAATTGATCGGGCGCCAGCGTGCCCTTTTCCAGGGCGTGGAAGGGCGGGTTCGCCATCACATGGTCGAAGCTCTCGGCCTCAAGCCCCGCTGCCTCCAGCTCAGCTTGGGCCAAGCTGACATCACCCTCCACGACACGCGCACGATCCGCGAGGCCGTTGCGCTCCACGTTCTCCGCCGCAACACGGGAAAGTGCCGCCTCTTTTTCCAAGAGAGTGAGATTCACTTTGGGATCTCGCCGGGCAAGGCATAGCCCCGCGGTGCCGACGCCGGCGCCAACATCGAGAACGCGCGCACAGCCGGTCGGTACCGCAGCGGCCAACATCACTGCGTCGAGGCCGGCGCGGTAGCCGGATTCTGGTTGAAGAATTTGCAGCTCACCACCGAGGAACGCGTCGTCCGTAAGCGCTGCATTCTCAAGGCTTGCGGCGGAATGGGCAGTCACTCTAAAATCCACTCCTTCAGATCCGCCCCTCTTAGAATGCGGCACGCATCGGCCCAGCGGTCTTCCGGGACGGCGATTCGCTGAAGTATCGCGCCGAGCGTCCCTTGCATGGCGCTCATGTTGCCATCAAAGACGACGGCCTCGATCCCTGCTTCGTGAAGCAAAGTTTGCACGAAGTTCAGGAGCACGGGATCGTTTGTTCTCATGAGGTCTCGCATGGCCCACTGTCCGAAAGTTCTCGCGCGCGCACCCTAATCTGTGCTTAC
This sequence comes from Hyphomicrobium sp., assembly GCA_030609245.1. GTDB lineage: Bacteria > Pseudomonadota > Alphaproteobacteria > Rhizobiales > Hyphomicrobiaceae > Hyphomicrobium_A. Next base: position 5,767 of record JAUWCP010000078.1, on the reverse strand, counting down.
ACTTCATGCTGCCTGTAATGCTATAGCACCATCGCGAAGACAGCGGAGGGAGTACGTCTTGGGTCTGGTAATACCATTTGAAGGGCCACGAAAGCCGCCGGAAAGCCTGAAGCCGCTTTTGGACCTCGTCACCGAGGACATGAGCGCGATCAATCGCATCATTCTCGACAAGGCGATCTCCGACGTTGAACTTATCCCCGAGCTCGCCCACCACCTCATCGATTCCGGCGGCAAGCGTCTGCGCCCGATGCTGACGATCGCAGCGTCTAAGCTATGCGATTACCGTGGCAATGGGCACATTCGCGTTGCATCTGCCGTGGAGTTCATGCACACGGCGACGCTGCTGCACGATGACGTTGTCGATGACAGTGAGCTGCGCCGCGGTAAGCAGACGGCACGCATCATCTGGGGCAACCAGGCGAGTGTGTTGGTCGGCGACTTCCTGCTCGGCCAGGCGTTTCTCATGTTGGTCGAGGTCGGTTCGATGCCCGTTCTCAAGATTATGTCGAATGCGGCTGCGGTCATTGCCGAAGGTGAGGTCATGCAGCTCGCCGCCGCCAAGAATATGGCGACGACCGAAGACGATTACCTCACAATCATAAATGCGAAAACGGCCGCCCTGTTCTCAGCCGCAGCCGAAGTAGGCGGAGCGGTTTCTGAGCGGCCCGCTGCCGAGCAGGCAGCGCTAAAATCATACGGGAAGAATTTAGGGCTCGCCTTCCAGCTCGTCGATGATGCGCTGGACTACTCAGGCGACAGTGCGCGTCTTGGCAAGGCGATTGGCGATGACTTCCGCGAAGGCAAGATTACGCTGCCCGTAATCTTGTCATTCCGGCGCGGCAGCGAAAGTGAGCGCAGCTTCTGGACCCGGACCATAGTCGACGGCGACATTAAGGACGGGGACCTAGCACATGCCATCGCCTTGATGAAGAAGTACAAGGCGGTGGACGCGACGCTGGAGCGGGCGCACTCGTATGGGGCAGTCGCGCGCGACGCGCTGGCAATCTTCCATGAATGCGAAGAAAAGACTGCGATGGAAGACGTGATTGCCTTTTGTGTGCAGCGTACACATTAGCAACGGTCAGATTCGGGATTTCGATTGCCCAAGTTCAGCGAGCGCTAGTCGGCGAACTGGGCAAGGCCTAGTATATTTCCTTCCGAGTCCCGAAACCAGGCGGCGCGCACATTCTCAACCGTGGCGATGGAGTCGGCTGTCTTCATCTGCGGCAGGTCATACTCTTCAAACACGACGCCACGCGCCTTGAGCTCGCGCACATCCGCATCGATCTGACTTGTCGACAGGCCCATGACAGTTTGAGGCGCTTGACCGGCATTCCGTGTTGGATAGAGCTGGAAGCGGGTGCCGTCCCCGGCTTGGTACATCGCGCCTGCGGGTCGCTTCCAAAGCGGCTTGAAGTATAGCTTCTCCTCATACCAGCGCATCGCCCTATCCATGTCGGCGACAGGGATCGTCGTGTGAACACGTAAATCGGTCAACATAGCTCTTACTCCATCAGACGCCGCATCTTCTGAGCAGCTAGCCTCGTGCTCTACCCGCCAAGATCAGTCCCGACGATCCACCACTGAGGGTGAGCCTCTTTCAGGGCATCAACTGCGGCGTCAACCGCCGCTCCACTTTCAAAAATACCAAAACACGTTGGCCCCGCGCCAGACAGCCCCGCATAAGCGCACCCCTCCGCGACCGCGAGTGTTGCGCGTACGGTCTCGATCTCTGGGACAACCGCCACCGCCGCAGGCATCAAGTCGTTGCCGTGCTCGCGCATGAAGTCGAGGAGGGCGGCGGCATCTCGAAAGGGGCCAGGAGCTTGCGTCGCGCGGCGCGTTTCACGCGCGGGTGGCGCGGCGAGCCGTGAGAACACTTGAGCGGTCTTATCCGCCGGCGCCGGCACCAGCGGATTGACAAGGACCGCCGGCAAACGCGGCAAACCATGCAGCGTTCTTATGCTCTCGCCCATACCCGTCACGAATGCAGGCGTGTCAGCCAAACAGACCGGCACATCGGCGCCCAGCGAGGCTGCGATGGCGCGCCAGTCGAGCACCTCAGCGTATGCCGGATTGATGCCGCGGACCGCGCGCAGAACCGCTGCGGCGTCCGCCGAGCCACCACCCAGACCCGCCGCCACGGGAAGATGCTTTTCGAGCACAATGCTCCCAAGCTCAATCCGCGGCTCAGCCTCCGCCAAACGCGCAAGTGCGGTCGTGATGAGGTTGTCGCCGCCAATCGCCGCAGCGAAGGGGCCAGAGACGCGCAAAGAAGTCTTGCTGCCCGGCACAAGCCGGACAACGTCGCCGAGGCCGGCGGCAAAGACAATGAGGCTTTCGATCTCGTGGTAACCGTCCTGACGGCGGCCCGGGACCTTCAGGGTGAGGTTGACCTTCGGCCGTGCCGTCTCGGTGATCACGGACATTGACAGGGGCCGTTCACACGCTGCATGCGGAGCGCGATGTCGACGCGCGCCGCGGCGCGATCGTTACTTGTGCAGGGCTACTCGACAACTGGCGAGGGTGGCGTGAGCTTCGATTCCTTGCGCTGCTTCTGCCGCTTATTGGTCCCTGCCTTGTCAGACTTAGTCGGAATCTGTGCTTGCACTTCGGGCGGAAGACCTTGGGCAAGCTTCTTCGTGATCTTCTCAACGTTCTCCGGCTCCGGTTCGAGTGTGAGCGCCTGGTCCCATTGGAAGCGGGCTTCGCGTTCACGCCCGACCCGCCACAGCGCGTCACCCAGATGATCGTTGAGAACCGGATCCTCTGGCCTAAGCTCGACGGAGCGCTCCAGGAAGCGCACTGCCTGTTTGTAATTGCCGAGCTTGAAGTGCGCCCACCCGAGGCTGTCGACGATGTAGCCGTCGTCGGGCTTCAGCGCGACCGCTTTTTCGATCAGGGCCATGCCTTGCTTGAGGTTACGGTTCTGATCGACCCAACTGTAACCGAGATAGTTCAAGGCCAACGGCTGGTCTGGAAAGAGCTTCAGCGCCTTTTGCAGATCGACCTCAGCCAAGGGCCACTTCTTTGTGCGCTCATAACATGTGCCGCGCGAGTAGTAGAAACTCCAATGGCGCTTTTCGAGACGCTCCGGCAGAAGATCAATGGCGCGTGAATAATAATCCACCGCCTCATCGAAACGCTTGCGTGATCGCATGATGTTTCCAAGCGCGTCGAGCGGTCTAATGTCTGTGGGGTTTGTGCCGGCAAGCTTGTCGAGTATCACCTGCGCCTCATCCACCTTGTCGAGCGAATTGAGGTCGAACGCTTTGCGGATGTCGATTGAGTCCTGCAATGGTGTGCCTGGGGGGATGCGGTCGTAAGCGGCGATCGCATCGTCGTAGCGGCGCGAGGCCTCATACGCGTTGGCGAGAGCAGCGAGCGCAAAAGCATGGTCCGGCTGCAGGTAGAGGGCCATCTGCAGATATAAGATGCCCATGCTCAACCCACCTTCGCTGGTGAGAGCTTCGCCCAGGCCGTAAAACACTTCCGTCAAACCGTCTTCTGGCGTCTTTACGAGCAACGAGATCTTTTCTCCAGCCTCGATTCTGTCAAGCAGGTCGCGTGCAAGCGGATGTGGCTCACGTTGCGCCTGATCTATCTGTTGTCGAAGAATAGATTTCGCCCGTTTGATATGACCGTAATGGGCCGCGTGGCGGGCATATGCCAGCGCGGTTCTAAGTGTGCGGCTATCCTCTTCGTAGGTGCGCTCGAAGGCGGCGGCGGCCTCTTTTTGCCGGCCGGCGACATCGGCAATCAACGCCTTATGATAATTCAAGTGGAACTGCGCCCATTCGGCCTGCTTTGGCATATTGAGCAGCTTGAGCGCCTTCTTGGAGTTGCCCCGGGCAACCTCGGTCCAAGCGCGCGCGAGCTTACTTGTCAGCTCACCGATGGGACCTTCGCTCGCAGTTTCAAAATCCTTCTCGGCCTTCGAGTAGGACTGTGATTTGAACTCGTCCAACCCCAGAAGGAGGTGCGCCGTTCGTTGCGTCTTACCGTCATTGGCCGCGATCAGTTGTCTGGCCAGCGGAACCGCGCGCTGCCAGTTCGCCTCGAGCACCTCGACTTGAAAGCTTTGCTCCAGCAGCACTTCGTTTTTCGGGTCGGTCGCAAGCGCACTGCGGTAGAAGAAAGCGGCGCTCTTTGCATCGTTTGCGCTCTTTGCGAGATTGGCGGCGAGGTAGCTGCCGAGCAAGGATTGCGCAGCATCCCCATGCTTGAAAACTTCACCGAACGCGTTAGGCGCAGATAGGCCTGTCGCCGCCATGCCAAAGACGGCCACCGACGTGAGCAACGCGACGCGAAGGCGAGTTCGCATTCGACGTGTTCCTTCTTAGGAGCGGGCCGATTCCCGAATTGCACTTACCGTAGCAAACAAGGCCGTCGTTTGGCGAATTTCAAGTCGGTTAGCGGTTTATACTTGGATTCCCTGCGGGCGGGGCGGCCATGCGCCCTTGTTCAGTATCCTGGACGGTCCATTAAGGCCGGGCCAGGCTTGGCGAGGGAGAATAGACAGCAGCCCGTGGGTCTACATTCCGGCGTAGTTGGGACCCCCTCCCCCTTCCGGACAAACCCACGTGATATTTTGGCTCGGATCCTTGATATCGCAGGTTTTACAGTGGACGCAGTTTTGCGCGTTGATCTGAAAGTGCGCTTTCCCGCTGTCATCCGTGACAATCTCATAGACAGCGGCCGGGCAGTACCGCTGTGCCGGCTCGGCGTAATCCGGCAAATTGACCGTGACCGGTATCAAGGGGTCGGCAAGCTTTAAATGAACCGGCTGATTTTCCTCGTGGTTCGTTCCCGAGAACGAAACGTTTGTGAGCTTGTCAAACGTCAAAACGCCGTCAGGCTTTGGATACGCAATCGGCTTGGAATTCCTCGCCTTTTTCAACGTCGCCCAGTCGGCCTTGCCATGTTTGAGTGTGAAGCCCAGGCCGATACCCGGCAAGATCGTGTTGAGCCACATGTCAATGCCGCCCAGCATGATGCCGGCGATCGTGCCAAACCGGGACCAAAGCGGCTTGACGTTGCGCACACGCTTGAGGTCGCGGGCGATATCGCCCGAGCGGACCGATTCTTCGTAGGTCTCCAGCCGATCGTGCCCACGGCCAGCACTGATAGCGTCGAAAGTGGCCTCTGCTGCGGCGATGCCGGACAGCATCGCGTTGTGGCTACCCTTGATGCGAGGCACGTTCATAAAGCCGGCACCACAACCCAAGAGAGCGCCGCCTGGAAAAATAAGCTTGGGGATCGACTGCCAGCCGCCCTCGGTTAGAGCCCGGGCGCCGTAGGCAATGCGCTTTCCCCCCTCAAACGTGGGGGAAATGGCGGGATGGGTCTTGAAGCGCTGGAATTCGTCGTATGGCGAAAGATACGGGTTCTCGTAGTTGAGATGGACGACGAAGCCGACCGAAACCAAGTTGTCGCCGTAGTGATACAGGAATGACCCGCCACCCGTGCGGTTGTCCAACGGCCAGCCAAAGGAATGTTGCACAAGGCCCGGCTCGTGCTTTTCCGGCGCGACCTGCCAAAGCTCCTTGAGGCCAATCCCATACTTTTGCGGGTTGTCCGCCTGCGCCAGATCGAACGTCTTGATGAGCTGCTTGGTAAGCGAACCTCGCGCGCCCTCGGCAATGAGCGTGTATTTGCCACGAAGCTCCATGCCGCGAACGAAGTTGTCCGTCGGCTTGCCGTCGCGACCGACGCCCATGTCGCCGGTGGCGACACCGGTTACGGCGCCGTTGTCGTCGTAGAGAAC
>JAUWCP010000022.1 GCA_030609245.1 Hyphomicrobium sp. | reverse complement strand
GGTAAGAAATTTCTTAATGCTGGAGATCGGGAATGGGGAAGGAAGATGCATGATGATTTAATAGATGCTGTTAACTGGGCTATTAAAGAGGGGATAGCAGCTGCCCTACTTAATTGACGACTTCCGCGTTGCCACGACGCTTTCCATCGTAATCGTGCTGATCGAGCTGTGGGTCATTGCCTGGATTCGGTCCCGCTACATGGATACTAAGTTTCTGCGTGCCGCATTTGAGATCGTGGTGGGTGGGCTTATCGTCTTTGGTGCCGGAATCCTGATCGGCAACGCTTAAGCTGTGTATCTTTGCCGCCCATCTTGATGCCGCCGTCTTGACGCGGCCACATCCGCGGGCATGAGTGCCCACCTCCAGACCCTAAAGAAAGCTGAAGGAATGGCGATGCACGTCTTGAGAGTCTGCGCGGCACTCGTCGCGATTCTGATCACCGGTACGGCAGCCCCCGCCCCCGTAATGGCCGGTGGCATCGAAATGTCACCGGCGTTCAAGCCAAAGCCGCCTGTGCGTAAGCCACGCAGGCGCACGCCCGCGCCTGCGCCCGCCGAGGAGCCCGAGTTCACCCCGGAGACACAGGCAGCACCGGCTGCTGCCCCGCCTGCGCAGGAAGCGCCTACCACCGTGCCGCCCCCACAAACAACGACCGCGGCGACTGCGATAGCGCCTAAGTCGGTACGCCGGGCCAAGCACCCGCCAGCGAAGAACAACTGCCGCAACACCACGCGATTCTCAACGTGGCTTGCCGGCTTCAAGAAGCAAGCTGCGGCCGAAGGGATTAGCCCGCGCACGATCAACGCGGCGCTCCGCGGCATGACGCTCAATCGCAAAGTGATCGCGCGCGACCGGCGACAGGGATTCTTCGCACAGACCTTCCTCTCCTTCCAAGGCAAGCTCGCCACGAAGAATCGCGTGCTGAGCAGCCGGCGCAAGATCAAGCAAAGGAAGGCTGTCTTCGATCGCGCAAAGCGTCAGTACGGCGTACCGCCTTCGGTTATCACCGGCTTCTGGGCACTGGAAAGCGATTTTGGCGCCGGCATGGGCAACTTCCCGATCCTGCCAGCGCTCGTCACACTGGCCTATGACTGCCGCCGCGGAGAAATGTTCCAAGAAGAATTGAAGGCCGCGCTGCAAATTATCGATCGTGGCGACATGCGCCCTTCACAGATGATCGGATCCTGGGCGGGTGAGATCGGACAGACGCAATTCCTGCCAACGCGCTATTTGGATTATGCCATCGACTTCGACGGCTCTGGAAGAATTGACCTGTTCCGCAACGATGCCGACGTTATCGGCTCCACCGCCAACTACATGAAAAACCTAGGCTGGCGTGCAGGCGAACCGTGGCTGGAAGAGGTACGCATAACGGGCGAGCTCCCCTGGAAGGAGGCTGATCTCGCTATCAAGCATCCCCGCTCCCAGTGGGCCGCATGGGGCATCAAGCGCGTCAATGGGAAGCCGCTGCCCAAAGATAACATGCAGGCCTCATTGCTGCTTCCCATGGGACGCAGCGGGCCAGCCTTCCTCGCCTACCAGAACTTCGACATCTATCTGGAATGGAACCAATCGCTCAACTACGCAACAACAGCGGCCTATCTTGCCACCCGCATCGATGGCGCACCGCCCATGAGCCGTGGCCGCGGTAGAATTCCCGTCCTCGACGGCGGCCAGACCAAAGAGCTACAGCGGCAGCTGGTGAGGCGCGGCTACGATGTCGGTAAGATCGATGGCTTGGTCGGCGCAAAAACACGGGCGGCCGTCAAAGACATGCAGATGAAGCTCGGGATGCCAGCCGACTCCTATCCCACGCCTCGGCTGCTCGCCGCGTTGCGACGCGGCAGGTGAGTGGCGCGGAGACCCGGCACTGTCCTCAGTGCAGCTTGACTTCCGGCTCGGTGCGCCGGGTCAAAAGGCGCGCGAACGTGTCAAGCGTCACCTTGAGCGGCCCGTGCAATGCCATCTCGTGCATCTTATAGAGCGAGCGGTACATCACGCGGGCAAACAGCCCTTCGATAAACATGCTCTTGCCAACGATGAAGCCCATCAGGCTGCCGACCGTCGAATAATCGCCAAGCGAAACAAGCGAGCCGAAGTCGCGATAACGAAACGGGTTCATCGGCTCTCCGTGCAAGCGGCGCTGCAGCTCGGTGTAAAGATGTGATGCCTCCTGATGGGCCGCCTGCGCGCGCGGCGGGATCGGCGCATCGGCACCTTCTGGAACAAGGTAAGCGGAGTCGCCGATCGCAAAAATGTTGGGATCGCGCGTCGTTTGCAGCGTCTCCGTGACGACAAGCTGATTGGAGCGGCTCACTTCCAAACCGTCGAGCTTAGCCAGCACGTCGGGCCCTTTGACACCGGCCGCCCACACGACGAGCTTTGAAGGGATAAAGTCGCCGTTCTCGAGCTTGACGCCTTTCGCCGTCACCCCGGTCACTCGTGAACCGGTTTTGATGTCGACCTTGAGGCCGCGCAGTATCGTGGCCACCGCTTCTGATATGCGCTCAGGCAATGCGGGCAGAATACGGTCTGCCGCCTCCACCAGCGTGATCTTGATGTCGTTCTCCGGGTCGATCTTGTCGAGCCCGAACGCAACTACACCGCGCGCCGTGTGATGCAGCTCCGCGGAAAGCTCCGTGCCGGTGGCGCCGGCCCCGATGATCGCCACGTGCAATTGGCCAGGCCGCACAGGCTCGTCTTGCGCAAACGCGCGCACGCAAGCGTTGATCAGCCGCCGGTTGAATCGTTCGGCCTGCTCAGGCGTGTCGAGCATGATGGCATGCTCCTTAACGCCGGGCGTGTTGAATGCATTGCCGACACAGCCAATGGCGATAACAAGCGTGTCATACTTGAAGGATCTCACTGGCGTAATCTCGCGCCCGTCCTCGTCGTAGGTGGCCGCGAGATAAACCAGCTGCTTCTTGCGGTCGATGCCCGTCATCTCTCCATAGCGGAACTGAAACCCGTGCCAGTAGCCTTGCGCCTGGTAGGCGACCTCATGCTGGCCGACGTCCATGCTGCCGGCGGCGATCTCGTGCAAGAGCGGCTTCCAGATGTGCGTACGCGCCTTCTCGATAAGGGAAATCCTTGCCTTACCGCGTTTGCCGAGGTTGTCGCCAAGCCGCGTTGCAAGCTCCAGACCACCCGCACCGCCGCCGACGATGATGATGTGATGCAGGTCACTCTCAGGCCCCACAGGGAGCACGGTCTTTTCAGCCGGAGCAGTCTTCGTTTTCGTCTCGTTCATCTAGAAGCCTTCTGAACCTTTGCACTGTTGCCAAAAAGCGGTCGGGCGCTTCCCGAAACGTGGCGCGGAAGCAGAGCGAAAAAGCGCGGGCGGCGTGAAACGCGCAGGCGCCACCAACGGTTGCTACGGCTGGGCAGGCGTCGCCTCGATCTCGACTGGCTGATCAACGAATGGAGCATCCGCGAACACAAAGACATAGGCAAGGATCCCAAGCAGACACACGACGAAGCCAACGACGATAAACTTTCGGGACTCCAACATAGATGGGTGCTCCATTATTTCGGCGGGTTGATCAGAATAACGCAAGGATACAAGAACGGCGAGGCCTCAGACTGTTACTGGCCACGTAAGACGCTCCCGTGTCAGCTGCGGATCTCACCGCCGGTCGCTTTCTTCACTGCGGCAATCACCTTCTGCGCAACCGCATCGATGTCATTGTCCGTTAGCGTCTCAACGGTCGGCTGTAGCGTTACCTCGATCGCAAGCGATTTCTTGCCTTCCTCAGCAAGACTGCCACCGGCAAATACGTCGAACACGGAAACATCCTGGATGAGCGCCCTGTCGGCGCCGGCCGCGGCGCGCATCACATCCCCCGCCGCAACGGACCGATCCAACACAAAGGCGAAGTCGCGCCGCACTGGCAGCAGATCAGCAGCGTCGAGCGGTGCCTTAGCGCGACTCTTGCGCTTCTCAGGCGGTAGCGCGTCGAGAAATATCTCAAAGCCGACGGCTGGCGGGGCCACGTCGAGCGTCCTTAGCGTCTCAGGATGAAACTCACCGAAGTGAGCCAGCACAACCTTGGGGCCCAGTCGCAGCGTCCCCGAACGTCCTGGGTGGAACCAGGCGGGCGCATCGCGTGTGATCTGTGCCTTGTTGGGATCTAAGCCCAGCGCTGCAATGACAGCGAACACATCCGCTTTGACGTCGAAAACATCCACCTCGCCTGCCGCGCCATCCCAATGGCGCCCGCTGCCCATAAGCTTTGCGGTGCCAGAACGCACGCCGGAAGCGGCAAGATACTGATCCTCCGGACTGTCGCCGCGATAGGCTTGCCCCAGCTCGAAGAGCGCCGCATCTGCAAAACCGCGGTTGCGATTGCGTTGCACCGCAGTGAGCAGTCCCGGCAGCAGGCTGGGGCGCATGGACGACATCTCGCTTGAGATCGGATTATCGAGTTCTAGCGCGTCCGCGCCGCCGCCGAAGAGTTGCGCGTCGCTACGACGAACGAATGACCAGGTGATCGCTTCGACAAGCCCGCGGGCGCCAAGCATGCGTCGCGCGCGCCGAGCGCGACGCTGGCGTTCAGTCAGAACTGCGCGCGCGATGCCGAAGGTGCGCGGCAGCGGCGTTGAGGGCACGCGGTCGAGACCGGCGATGCGCACGACTTCCTCAACGAGATCGGCAGATCCATGAACGTCCGGCCGCCACGTCGGTACCGTCACTTTGACCGTTTTGCCCTTGGCCTCGAGCGTGCAGCCCAGCCGTTCCAGGATACCCTTGATCTCAGTGTCCTTGAGCTTCAGTCCTGTCAGCTTTGCGACGCGGTCAAAATCGAAGCCGATGACGCGCTTTTTCACAGGTGCCCTGCCAGCAACCTTCGCCTTGGAGGGCTGCCCGCCGGTCAACGTCACGATCATATCGGTGGCTAGATCCAGCCCTGGCTCGACGGAGGCCGGATCGACACCGCGCTCGAAGCGGTAGCGCGCATCCGTCACGAGGCCCGTTTTGCGACCCGTCGCAGCGGTGCGCAGCGGATCGAAATAAGCGCACTCGATGAGTACGTTTGTTGTTTCATCTGTCGAGCCGGTGTCCTCACCGCCAATGACGCCGCCAAACCCAAGCGGTCCATTGTCGTCGGCGATCACGCACATCGTGTCATCGACCTCATAGTCCTTGCCGTCGAGACCGAGAAACGTTTCGCCCGGCTTGCCGAGCCGCGCGTGCACAGTACCTTGCAACTTGTCGGCATCGTAAACGTGCAGCGGCCGGCCACGATCCTGACTGATGTAGTTCGTCACATCGACCAACGCATTGATCGGACGCAGACCAACGGCACGCAAGCGGTTCTGCATCCAGGCTGGAGAGGGACCGTTCTTGACGCCGCGCACATAACGCCCCGCGAAGACGGGACACGCGTCGGCTGTTTCTTTCGTGAACTCAAGCTTGATGGGAATTGGGCAATCGTACGTGCCCTCCACCTTACCAATTTTCCGTTCTGGTTTGAGCTTGCCCATGCCGGCTGCGGCGAGATCGCGCGCGATGCCGCGCACGCCCGTGCAATCGGGACGATTGGGTGTCAGCCCCACTTCGATAACGGGATCGGCAAGACCCATAACGTCGATGTAGCGCTCACCCACATGATCGCTCATCTCCGGCGCTAACTCGATAATGCCCTCGTGCTCATCCGACAGCTCCAGCTCACGCTCTGAGACGAGCATGCCGTTAGAGACGACACCACGCACAGGCCGCTTTTCCAGCGTGATGCCGGTTCCGGGAACGAAGGTGCCAAGCGGGGCGAAAACGCCGACCATTCCAGCCTTGGCGTTGGGCGCGCCGCACACAACCTCGACCGGTGACTTGCCCTTGGCCGTCTCGACTTGAACGACCTTAAGGCGATCCGCATTGGGGTGGGGCTTAGCTTCCAGTACGCGCGCGATCGTAAACGCGCCAAGCTTGGCCGCAGGGTCTTCGATGCTCTCGACCTCAAGCCCGATCGCCGACAGCTTCGCTGCGATCTCATCGAGCGAGGCCTTCGTGTCCAGATGGTCTTTCAGCCAACTCAGCGTGAATTTCATGACGACAGTCCGCCGGCGAGTGTGGGAACGTCGAGCACCGAAAAACCGTAGTGGCGTAACCAGCGCAGATCAGCTGAGAAGAACGCCCGCAAATCGGGGATGCCGTATTTCAGCATGGCCATGCGGTCGAGACCCACGCCGAAGGCAAAGCCCTGATAGCGCTCTGGATCGAGGCCGCAGTTCGCCAAAACGTTGGGATGCACCATGCCGCACCCCAGAATCTCCAACCATTCGCCCGGTTTGCCGATCGCCTCAGCGCCGATGTCGACCTCGGCGGACGGTTCGGTGAAGGGAAAGTGCGAGGCGCGGAATCGCATCTTCACCTCGTCCACCTCGAAAAAGGCTTTGCAGAATTCCTCAAGCACCCACTTCAGATGGCCAAAATGGGTCGACTCATCGATCACGAGCGCCTCGATCTGATGGAACATCGGCGTGTGCGTCTGGTCGCTGTCGCAGCGGTAGACGCGGCCTGGAGCGATGATGCGTATCGGCGGCTTTTGCACTTCCATTGTGCGGATCTGCACTGGGCTCGTGTGCGTGCGTAGCAGCAGCCGTGAGCCGTCCGCCTTCGGGCGGAAATAGAATGTGTCGTGCTCCTGGCGCGCTGGATGCTCGTCGGGAATATTCAGCTTGGTGAAGTTTAGATCGTCGGTCTCGATGTCGGGACCTTCGGCCACCGCAAACCCCATGTCGGCGAAAATCTCGACGCACTCATCAAACACTTGGCTGACAGGGTGGATGCGGCCATCGCCAACGGGGCCCAACCGAACGGGAAGCGTAACGTCAGCGCGCTCCGAGCCGAGGCGAGCGGTGAGCGCCTCGCCCTCAAGCGCATTCTTGCGCGCTTCCAGCGCCTCGCTCACACAGCCCTTGACCTCATTGACCTCTTGCCCGAAGGCCTTGCGCTCCTCGGGCGCCATGCCGCCGAGCTTGGCCATCTGCTCAGATACGCGCCCCTTCTTACCAAGTGCCGCGACGCGCACGGCTTCAAGGCACGCAAGGTCGCCGGCACCGGCGATATCCCGCAACAGCTCGGCTTCGAGTTTCTTCAAATCGGAGCTTGGCGCCTTTGTGCTCATAGCGGCCAGCGTCTTTCAGCGGTCGTCGCGCGGGTTGCCTGCGCAGACGACACGGACAGCAGCATCAGTTCTTAGGCGGACTTCGCTTTGGCGGCAGCCTGGTCGAGCAACGCCTTGAAGCCCGCTGCATCCTTGACGGCGAGATCGGCCAGTACCTTGCGGTCGATCTCGATCCCGGCCTTGTTGAGGCCGTCGATAAATCGCCCGTAGGTTAATCCGTGCTCGCGTGCTGCTGCATTGATGCGCTGGATCCACAGCGAACGGAATGTGCGCTTCTTACGCTTGCGATCGCGGTACTGATACTGCAGCGCCTTCTCGACCGCCTGCTTGGCGACGCGGATCGTGTTCTTGCGCCGGCCTCGATAGCCCTTGGCGGCTTTGAGGACTTTCTTATGCTTGGCATGGGCGGTGACGCCGCGCTTGACGCGTGCCATGAGCTTACTCCGTTAGATGACCGGTTGCTTGAATGCTTGAACGAAAGCCCGAAGGTCTCGCTCAACGCGCGTAGGGCATGTATTTCTTGACGATCTTGGCGTCGCAATCGCTGAGCACCATCGTGCCCCGCGCCTGGCGAATAAATTTCGCGTGGCGCTTGATCATGCCGTGCTGCTTACCCTGGGCCGCGACCTTGACCTTGCCCGTAGCCGTCATCTTGAAGCGCTTCTTAGCGCCGCTCTTCGTCTTCATCTTGGGCATTTCGCTTATCCTTTCTGTGAAGGGTGAACCGGTGCCTCGCTTAAGGTCTCAGCCGACCGTTGAGCGAAATCTCCCTTTCGGGAGCGGAACCCCTTTCAGGTTCGTCAAAAAGCAAAGAAAGCCGCCACGGCATGCCCCGCCGGGCGGCTCGGATGCCCTTATAGTGGGGCAGCACGCCAACAGCAAGGGTACCCGCTTGTGGGGCGGGGGCCCGTGGTTAGCGCAGCTTTTCGCAAACGTGGTTGCCGATCCGATTGGTGCGGCAAATATCGCGGCCGCAATTGCACGTCTCGTCGTCCCCACCACCATCGCCCGAGTCCGGATTTTTGCATTCGCGGGAGTCGGGGGCGAGGTCGCAGCGAAATCGGATGATCCGAACTGCGGGAAGTTGGACGGTTGCAGGCACCGCCGGTTGGGTCTCGATCTTGAGCGCGGGCGGCAGATCCGGCAGCGTCGAACCCAACGTCGGCGAACCGAAGTCTGACGGAGGAACCGGGGGCAACGGCGTTATTACTGTGGCCGGCCCCCCAGGCCGCCGATAGCGTTGCGCGTCAGCAGGCGTAACAGCCACCGTCAGGCAGAGAACACTTAAGAGCGCGCTGACCCCAACCACCAGCAAAGTAGAAGGCGCATGACGAGACATCTCGACCTCGTAGCTTGAGCCTGAACCACGCGCGCGGTTCGCTTTCGCCTACTTCGGCGCCAGCACCATCACCATTTGCCGGCCCTCGAGCCTCGGCTCGGCCTCTACTTTGGCAATGGTTTCCAAATCGCCCTTGACCCGCTGCAACACGGCCATCCCGAGTTGCTGATGCGCCATCTCGCGGCCGCGAAAGCGCAGCGTCACCTTGACCTTGTCGCCATCTTCGAAAAACCGCTTTATTGAGCGCATCTTCACATCGTAGTCGTGATCGTCGATGGCGGGACGCATCTTGATTTCTTTTATCTCGACGATCTTCTGGTGCTTGCGCGCCTCGGCCGCCTTCTTCTGCGCCTGAAACTTGTATTTGCCGTAGTCGAGGATCTTGCAGACGGGCGGATCGGCATCCGGCGAGACTTCCACCAAGTCAAGCCCCGCTTGATCGGCCCTCTCTTGTGCGTCATCACGGCTGACGACGCCTACGTTTTCGCCGGTCTCGTCGATCAGACGGACGTCCGGGACCCGAATTGCATCATTGATCCGGGGGCCGCTTGGCTCGCGCTCAGGCGCGGCTCGCATTGGTCTGCGGATGTTCGATCTCCTTATGTAGCCTCGGCTAACACTCTAATTTCACGTAAGAAAACCGGCAGACCTGGACGCACCAAGCCTCACGGTATGCACTTTTTGAAATCAAAGCTCAGATTCAAAAAGAAACGGTGCAAAGTCAAGAGATTCGGCAGTTGATACAATACAACACTCACATGAGAGTGCTCTTACCCACTACCAAGTCCCTTACGGTCCAGATCGGCCAAATACTCGGCCCAACGCTGCTCCTTCTCGCGGCCGAGCTGCCCTAGATACGTCCAGGTATAAAGCCCTGTGTCATGGCCATCGTCGAAGACGATGCGCATGGCGTAGTTGCCGACAGGCCGCAGATCCGTGATCTTGACGTTGCGCTTGCCCGAGACCGTCACGCGCTGCTCGGGCGAGTGGCCTTGCACCTCGGCCGACGGGCTCAAGACACGAAGGAGCTCCGCCGAAAGCTCGAAATTGGGTCCGTTCTCGAATGCGACGGTCAGCGTGGCACCGTCAGGACCGATCCCTAACCGTGGCGCACTTGCAACTGCGCCCTCGGCTCCTTCCAGCTCAGCCCAGGCCTTGCCTGCGATTTCCTTGAAGATCTGCGCATGCGCGCTGTCGGGCTCGGTGGCGGTAATGGGCCGACCGGAATCAGAACGCGCACGGATCTCCATGTGGAGCGGCACGCTCCCTAAAAACGGCACGCCAAGCCGTTCTGCCTCCGCCTGCGCGCCGCCGTGGCCGAAAATTTCCGACCGCGCCCCGCACTTCGGGCACAGGAAATAGCTCATGTTCTCCACGATGCCGAGCACGGACACGCCAACCTTGCGAAACATGGCAAGGCCTTTACGGGCATCGATCAACGCAAGATCCTGCGGAGTGGAAACAATAACGGCGCCGGACAGCGGTACCTGCTGCGCCATCGTGAGCTGCACGTCGCCGGTACCAGGCGGCATATCGATGACGAGCACGTCGAGTTCGCCGTCATGGCCCCAAGCCACATCGCGCAACATCTGGTTCAATGCGCCCACGACCATAGGTCCGCGCCAAATAACGGGTGTCTCCTCGTCGACCATGAAGCCCATCGACATGACCTTGAGCCCATATCCCTCCATGGGCTTCAGAGTCTTACCCTTTAGGATCTGCGGCTGGCCTTTGAGGCCCAGAAGACGCGGCTGTGAGGGGCCAAAAATATCGGCGTCGAGGATTCCGACCTTGAGGCCGCGCGCCTGTAGACCAAGCGCGAAGTTAACCGCCACCGTTGACTTGCCGACGCCGCCTTTGCCTGAAGCCACCGCGATCAGGTTTTTGACGCCCGGCACGCCTTCAAGTTTGCGCGCACCCGGCGCGCGCTCTGGCGTTGCTCCGGCGCCGTTTCCGCGGGCGGCACGCGCACGTGCTTCCTTCACACGTGCACTCTCCGGCACTGGGGCGCCCGAGGCCGCAGCGCGCGACGCTGGGGTCGCCTCCGCCGTCAGAACCGCGCTAGCGCCTTCGACACCCTCAAGTTTGGCAACGATGCTCTGAGCCGCCTGGCGCAGTGGTTCCAATTCCTCAGCGCGCGCCGCCGGAACCGTGATCGAGAAGTAGACGCGCGCATCCTTGATCAGGATCTCTGAGACTAGACCAAGATCGACAACATTTCCGTTCAGATCCGGACCTTTGATCCGGCGCAACTCATCGAGGACTTGCGTCTTCGAAACAGACATTAAGGGCTCTCCTGGAGGCACGGCGACCTGGGATGACATTCGGGGCTTGCTCACGCGCCGAAAACGCGCGGGATACTGTCAGACGTGATGCTAGAAGTCACGGCCTCACCTCGATATAGGAAGCCTTGGGACAAAAGCACTGGGGCAGGGAAACTGGGGCAGGGAAGGTGCATCATGAGGGGATTGCTGCGGGTGAGCCGTCTTATCGACGCTGCCACCGAGCGACTCGGCCGATCGGTTGCGTGGCTCGTCATCGTGGCCGCCCTCATCAGTGCGGGCAATGCGATCATTCGCAAGCTCTTCGATACCAGCTCGAATGCCTGGCTCGAGTTGCAGTGGTGGCTGTTCAGCGCCGTATTTCTCTTGGCTGCTCCTTGGACACTCGCCTTGAACGAGCACATCCGCATCGACATCCTGAACGAGCGCTACCCGCGCTGGCTGCGCAATACGATCGAGATCGTCGGCCATACGTTGTTCCTGCTGCCGATGGCCGCGATCATCGTGTGGACCTCCTGGCCGTTCTTCGTCACCTCCTTTTTGCAAAACGAGCAGTCCCTCAACTATGGAGGCTTGCCGCAGTGGCCAGCAAAATTCCTCATACCGCTCGCATTCACGATCCTGTTTGTGCAGGGGCTGTCTGAACTCATCAAACGCATTGCCATCATGCGCGGTGAACTTGCCGAGCACGAGAAGAGCCACCCGGCAGCCGAACTTGCTCAACCCCGCGATTCGATGGACGCAAAGCGGGCTGACAACGGCGATGATCCGCGGGGCACCGCACCCGACGAGGTGCGCTAGGCGCCAAGGCCTAGATCGCGAAGGGGACCATGGCACAACTGATTGCAGAGAACCTGGCGCCGATCATGTTTGCGGCGCTTATCTTATTCCTGCTCTTGGGCTACCCGGCAGCGTTCTCGCTCGCGGCCGTCGGTCTCCTTTTCTTCGTCATCGCTGTTGAGTTGGCACCTTATTCGGAGGGCGTCATCTATCTGTCGTGGCCGCTTTTGCGCACGTTGCCGGAGCGCATTTACGGCATCATGTCCAACGATATCCTTCTCGCGATTCCCTTCTTCACATTTATGGGGCTTATTCTCGAGCGGTCCGGCATGGCCGAGGACCTCTTGGAGACCGTAGGCCAGTTATTCGGCGAAGTGCGCGGCGGTCTTGCCTATGCCGTGGTCGTCGTGGGCGCGCTACTTGCTGCCACGACCGGCGTTGTCGCTGCGTCCGTTATCTCGATGGGTCTCATTTCTCTGCCGATCATGCTGCGTTACGGCTACGACGCGCGCTTTGCGACGGGCACCATCGCGGCATCGGGAACGTTGGCCCAAATTGTTCCTCCCTCGCTCGTCCTGATCGTCTTGGCCGACCAATTGGGTCGTTCGGTTGGCGACATGTACACAGGTGCGCTTCTGCCGGGCCTCATACTGGCCGGCTTCTATATCGCCTACGTATTCTTCATTTCCACCTTCGTGCGTGGCGCAGCGCCGGGCTTGCCGGCGGAAGCGATACGTTTTCGCGCAGCCGACGGTTCGCGCGGCTATCGTTCGCTTCTCATACTCGCCTTGGTCTCCGGTGTGATCTCTTGGTTTGCGATGCGCGACACCACCTACGTTGGCGCCGACTTTGCCATTCTGACACTCGGCCTCGGCGTCTGCATTGCCTTTGGCGTCGCCGTCGCCAATTGGGTGCTCGACCGAGTGGCAGGGATTCGCTTCTTATCGCCGCTCGGCCAGCAGGTCACCTTCGTGATGATGCCGCCGCTCCTACTCATCTTCCTCGTGCTTGGCACAATCTTTATCGGCGTGGCCACGCCCACCGAGGGCGGGGCGATGGGAGCGGTTGGCGCAATGCTGCTCGCGTATGCCAAACGCATATCAGACAACAACTCGAAACGATTCAACATCGCGATCGTGCGCTCCGCGGCGATTGCAACGGCAAAGCTATCCGCTTTCGTTTTGTTCATTCTCATCGGCGCGCGCATTTTCTCGCTGACCTTCTATGGCGTTGACGGACACACGTGGGTCGAGCACCTGCTCGTCTCTCTGCCCGGCGGCGTGGTGGGCTTTCTCATCTTTGTCAACGTGATGGTGTTCTTCCTCGCTTTCTTTCTCGATTTCTTCGAGCTCGCCTTCATCATCATTCCGCTCTTGGCCCCCGCCGCGGAGGCTCTGGGTATCGATCTCATCTGGTTCGGCGTCATCCTCGCGGTGAACATGCAAACAAGCTTCATGCACCCGCCATTCGGCTTCGCACTGTTCTACTTGCGCTCGGTTGCACCGAGGAGGAAGTACATCGACAAAGTAACGGGCCGTACCATGCCGCCGGTCACGACGGGCCAGATATACTGGGGAGCCGTGCCGTTCTTAGCGATCCAGTGTGTGATGGTCGGGCTGCTGATCGCATTCCCAGGCATCGTGCGTCATGACACTGGGCTGCGGGCACCCGTCGAACCGCAGAGGATTAGGATCGAGACGCCCATTGCAGGACCCAAGCAGCGGCTACCTGGACAGCGCGGCTTCTCGCTTCCGCCCACGCCACCCGCGATCCAAGGCGCACCGCCACCAGTTACCTCGGGACCAGGAGCACCGACGCTCGACCTCTCCGTGCCCCCTGTTATCGTTCCACCAAAGTCAGAGTGACCCAGCCAGGCTCTACACCAGCCCCTTGCGCTGCTGGATCATCATGTACGTGTCGAAGGTGTGCTCAGCCAGTTGGAACCAAAGAAAATCTTCTGCACGCACCACCTTCATGGCCTCAAAAACCTTCTTGAACTCGGCGTTCTCGGCGGAGATCTCATCAAAGACCTCGTTCGACGCCTTGAAGCACGCATCGAGCACGGCTTCGGAGAAGGGACGCAGCTCGGCCCCTCCGATGGCGAGCTTTCGCAGGGCGGGAGGATTCAACAAATCATAGCGCGCCATCATCTTGCGATCGGCGAGTGATGCGGCTGACCTGATGATCGCCTGATAGGTTTTCGGCAGCTCGTTCCACTTCTGAAAATTGAAGAAAAAGCTGAGCATAGCCTGACCTTCCCACCAACCGGGGTAGTAGTAGTACCTGGCAACCTTGGAGAAGCCGAGCTTCTCATCGTCATAAGGGCCAACCCATTCGGCCGCGTCGATGGTGCCCTTTTCAAGAGCGGGGTAGACGTCGCCGCCGGCAATCTGTTGGGGAACCGCGCCGAGCTTCGACATCACTGCGCCCGCCAAGCCGCCAATGCGAATCTTCAACCCCCGCCAATCTTCGGGCGTGTTGATTTCCTTGCGATACCAGCCACCCATCTGCGTGCCCGTGTTGCCGCCCGGCAAACCGAAGATGTTGAAGCGTGCATAGAACGCGTTCATCAGGTCGATGCCGCCACCCTCATACATCCAGGCATTCTGCATGCGATAATTGAGACCGAACGGCACTGCTGTTCCAAAGGCGAACGTCGGGTCCTTGCCCCAGTAGTAATAGGACGCGGTGTGACAGGACTCGACGCTCCCATTGGAAACGGCGTCGGCCGCCGACAGGCCGGGCACGATCTCGCCTGGCGCAAAGACCTGAATTCGGAACCGATTGTCGGTCATGTCGGCAACAGCCTTAGCGAAAACCTCGGCCGCGCCGTAAATGGTACCCAGCGATGGCGGGAAGCTGGAGACCATGCGCCAATCCAGCGCCGGCATCGTCTGCGCAATGGCCGGAGCCGCAACAGCGGTCGCTACCGCGGCACCGGCACCGCCGGCGATTGCCCCCTTTAGGAATTTGCGGCGCTTCATGCTGCCCGTCACAGGCCTACCTCCTAATTTGCACCTAGCCCTTTTGCCCCATACCGTTTCGCCGGACTTATAGACGCCGCTCCAGCTCCTCACAAATATTGGGCTGCAACGCGGGCCTTGCCGCTTCGACGCGACCAGACTAAATCGCTTCTCATGCAAAATTGTAGTGGCGACAGCGACGTGACCGGCGTTCTGCTTGCGGGCGGGCGTTCGCAGCGCATGGGAGGCAACGAGAAAGCGCTGCTTGAAATCGCCGGTGAACCAATGCTGGCGCATGTGATCGTGCGTATGCGCCCGCAAGCCGGCACTCTCGTTATCAACGCGAATGGCGATCCTGAGCGCTTCTCACCCTTCGGCCTGCCTGTCGTTCCTGACACGATAGAAGACTTTGCCGGCCCGCTTGCGGGACTTCACGCAGGAATGATGTGGGCACAAAGCAAGACGCCAAACGCGCGCCTTGTCGCCAGCGTACCGGGGGACATACCGTTCCTCCCGCACGAACTCGTTGCACGATTGAAATCCGCGCTGCGGGCAAGCCGAGCCACGTGTGCGATCGCAGCTTCAGGAAACATGCGGCACCCGATCGTGGGACTGTGGGACATCACGTTGGCCGGAGCAGTCGCGGACGCTTTGGAAAACGGCGTGCGTGCGATGCACCGCTTCGCCGAGGACAATGCCAGCACTATCGTCGACTTCCCGGACGTCGAGATCGGTGGCGTGGCCATTGATCCATTCTTCAATGTGAACACACCTGCCGATCTCGAAACTGCGCGGGCGCTTTTCTCCAGTCCCGCGGGCCGGGAGCCAGCGCGTGACTAATACTCGTATGGCGATGATCGGCATTGCTGGGTGGAAGAACTCCGGCAAGACGACATTGGTTGTACGTCTCGTGGAAGCCTTCACGAAGCGCGGCTTCAAGATCGCAACCGTAAAGCACGCCCACCACGACTTGCGGCCGGGTGACGGGACCAGCGATAGCGAACGTCACGCACAAGCTGGCGCCTACGCGGTTGTCATCGTTTCGCCCGCGGGCTGGGAGATCTCCGGGCAGCGCCAGGAGAGCCCCGTGCCGAGCCTGGAAGAGATTGCAGCGCGGCTGGCACCTGCTGACCTCGTATTGGTCGAGGGCTACAAGTCCGCTCAGATCCCGAAGATCGAAGTACGGCGCCGCGCGTCGGCGGTAGATCCGCCACTTGCCGGTAACGACCCCAACGTGATCGCTATTGCATCCGACTATGCACTCAAAGATCGCAACGTTCCCGTCTTCGCGCTCGATGACGTCGTGGGGATTGCCACATTCATCGAGAAGACCACCAACCTTGCAAGTCATTCCCGGTCCGAATAGCGGCTCCAGGCCGACGACCAACGAAACCGAGCCGGACGGACTGCTGTGCCGCCCTTCCAACGCCGCCGGATATAACCGATAGCAAGAATAAGTATGACCAGCGTGACAGCCGCCCACAGCGCCCAATGCGCCTCGAGTGACGTGCCTGTTTCTGTCTCCGCTGCATCCTCAGGACCGGGGACGAGCCGCCCGGCCCTGTTGGCACCGCTCGGAGTTTCAAACGCATGGCTCCCGTCGACTCCGGGAGGAATAACGTTGGCTCCAGCCCGAGCCACAAACCACGCAAGGAGATTTACGAGCGCGTGCATTCTATTCGTTCTCCCAACCGATCCAGCTCTTAATTGGCAATGGAGGGGTGCGACACTCTTGCCGGAGATGGCCGCGTCGTGCATTCTATATTGAATAGCTTCGCAACTGAGCAGGCACCAATGAGAAACCGCACGCAGAAACTACCACTCCCGACGCTGACCGACCGCTACGGCCGCGACATCACTTATCTGCGTGTTTCCGTCACCGACCGCTGCGACTTTCGGTGTGTGTACTGCATGTCAGAACACATGACGTTTCTGCCCAAACGAGAGCTGCTCACTCTGGAGGAACTCGATCGTCTGTGCTCGGCCTTCGTTGCGCGAGGGGTCAGAAGGTTACGGATCACCGGTGGCGAGCCACTCGTGCGCAAGAACATCATGTGGCTCTTCAAGGCCCTGGCGCGCCATCTCGACGACGGCACGCTGGACGAACTGACGCTGACGACCAACGCCAGCCAGCTCCAGCGCTTTGCCCACGACCTGAAGGCGGCCGGAGTGGAGCGGATCAACGTCTCGCTGGATACGCTCGACGCTGACCGTTTTCGCGCCATCACACGTTGGGGCGACCTCGGAACGGTTATGGACGGCCTTGCAGCCGCCGACGAGGCGGGCCTCAAGGTCAAGATCAATACCGTGGCGCTGAAAGAGACGAACGAGGACGAACTCGCCGAGATGATCCAGTTCGCGCATAGCCGTGGCTATGATCTCACGCTGATTGAGACAATGCCGATGGGCGAGGTCGATGGCGATCGCACCGACCAATACCTTCCGCTCTCGATTGTGCGCGCGCGCCTCATGGACCGCTGGACGCTCCACGACATCCCGCATCGCACGGGAGGCCCAGCCCGCTACGTGGAAGTGCGGGAAACCGGCGGACGTTTAGGCTTCATCACGCCAATGAGCCATAACTTCTGTGAAAGTTGCAACCGGGTGCGCCTCACGTGCACTGGCACGCTCTATCTGTGCCTTGGCCAGGAGGACGCGGCCGACTTGCGCGCACCTTTGCGCTCCAGCCCTGACGATGCAGCGCTGCACGATGCCATCGGCCAGGCCATCGCCCTCAAGCCCAAGGGCCACGACTTCATCATCGACCGGCGCAGGGCCAAGCCAGCGGTCGCCCGTCACATGAGCGTCACCGGCGGATAGGCAAGACGTCTACGAGAGCAGCTTGCGCACGCTTTCGCGAACCTGGTCTAGCGTGAAGGGCTTGGACAGCATCCCAACCTTAGGGCCCTTGAGTGTCTTTGCGCGATCAAGCTGATCGGAAAAGCCCGACATCAATAGAATGCGAAGCTTCGGCTGCAATGCGTAGGCGCTTTCGGCTAGCGCGATGCCATCGAGCAACGGCATCTCCACATCGCTGACAAGAAGGTCGAACGACGCCCCATCCGTTTTGACCCGCTCCAACGCCTCGCTCCCGTCCTGCGTGACCTGGACGCTATGGCCATCGGACTCAAGCGCTCGCTTCACCAATTCGCGTGTCGCGGCATCGTCATCTGCAAGAAGTATTCGCGCCATCGTCAATCCCTCCCCCAAGAAAGATGCGTCACTCCTTCACCACGCGTCCCACGAAGGGCAGCTCACGGTAGCGATGCGCCACGTCCATGCCGTAGCCAACCACAAAAATATCTGGGCACTCGAACGCGCATAAGTCGGCCTCGACGCTGACTGCGCGCTTTACCTTTTTGTCGAGCAAGACGCAGGACTTGATAGTTTTGGCCCCGCGCGCCGCGATCAAATCCTTGGCGAAGGCCAACGTGCGGCCGGAATCGAGCACATCGTCCACGATGAGAACGTTCCGGCCACGAACATCGAGATCCATGTCGCGCAGTATCGAGACCTGTCCAGAGGAAACACGGCTCTTGCGATAGCTCGACAACGTCATAAAATCGACCTCAGGTGTAAGGCCAACGCGGTGGAATGCGCGAATCAGATCGGCTGCGAATACAAAGCTGCCCTTCAGGATCGCCACGACAAGAAGATTGTCGAGCTTCTCATCTGCGACCTTGACGGCAAGCTCGCCAAGACGCGCCGCGATCGCCTCGGGCGTGAAAATGACCTCAAGCTCGCTTTCCACTGCCATTCCGTGACCCATAGCCGCTTTATCCAGTTTCCTTTTCGCCCTTCCAGTGGGGCAGAATATCAGGACATTGCATCTGTACTGCAATGCTTCCATAACATCCCTGGGTTGTGCACACCCTGGTGTACACGAACCCGCCACATTCGTGATCGATTTATCTCACGTCACGCATTGCACGCGGGCGTCACAGGTATCTTGTGTCTCAAGCACCAACCGCAGGCCAACACTTTTGATCCGACTGTCGAACTTAGCCCTGGCCTACGATCGGGGGCACGATGTGCTCACCGAGGTCGATTTCCATCTGCGGCCTGGCTCGTTCCACTTTCTTACCGGGCCGTCAGGCGCCGGCAAGAGTTCGCTTTTGCGTCTCCTGTTCATGTCGCTGCACCCAACGCGCGGCAAAATTCACCTCTTCAATCAGGATGTGAGCCGTATCTCGAGCGCAAAACGCGCGCAGCTGCGCCGGCGCATCGGCATCGTGTTCCAGGACTTTCGCCTGCTCGATCACCTGACGACGTGGGAGAACGTCGCACTGCCCCTGCGGGTCGTGGGAAAACGCGTTTCCGATTACAAGGAGGACGTCACAGATCTTTTGCAGTGGGTCGGCCTCGGCGACCGCATGCATGCTTTTCCTTCGATCCTGTCCGGCGGTGAAAAGCAGCGCGCGGCGATCGCACGTGCGGTGATTGGGAAGCCGGAGCTGCTGCTCGCCGACGAGCCGACCGGCAACGTCGACCCCCAGATGGCGCGCCGACTGCTCCGCCTTTTCATCGAGCTTAATCGCCTCGGCACTTCGGTGCTGATTGCCACCCACGATCATCAACTCATGCGGCAATTCAAAGCGCCGCGCTTGGAGCTGCACGAGGGCCATGTCCGGATCGTATGACAGAACCGGTG
>JAUWCP010000200.1 GCA_030609245.1 Hyphomicrobium sp. | reverse complement strand
GCTTCCTTTTAAGCCGCACCCTCTACTCTCCCGCCGACCACAACATCAAGTTTCTGCGCTCGCTTGCCGAGGATATTGAACCTTCACTCCGCGATGCCTGGCCCCGGGACACCCGGCGCGCCCGCGCTTTGTTCGAACTGCTGAAACGCTCCTATGTGGAAGCGCGCTATTCAGAGCATTATGAAATCAGCGAAGAGCAGCTTGCGTGGCTGGGGGACTGCGCCCTCAAACTACACGGGCTGGTGGAGCGGGCCTGCCGGAAACGGTTGGCGAATTTGGTAAAGGCAGCAGAATCCGGCGGCAAACGGTAGGCCAGGATAGACCGCAATGACCTTTGGGCGGTTCCCCGAAAGGTTGGCTCTGGACTTGCGCCATTGCCTCCCCGACCCTAAGGTTGAGGGGGCATCATTGCGGCTGATGCCAGCCGCTACTGGAGGGGTTGTTACGCCCCGGGATCGGCAATTCGCCAATCCCACAGTCAGCGAAGCGTCATGGCGGCATGGCGTCATGGCGTCATGGCGTAGCCATGCGAAGAATGGAGGGGCGGAGCACCGCCCCTCCCTCACCGTCATCCCAGCGGCATGTTGTAACCGATCTTGTCCCAGAACGCGCAGTTTGCATCGAGATCGGTCTTACTGGCCGTCGTGGTGTTTGAGAACGAGGCGGGCAGGGGACTCCTTTGAGAAACGGACCCATTTGGGATTGCCTTCCGCATTCGGGTCCTCGCGCTTTGCGAACTGCGCCCAATAGCGCATCACCAATTGACTCAGGCGCTTCTCATCAGGCTTCAGGACGTGGCGTTGCGGCTTGGCTTGGATCTGCGCCGTCTTGGCGGTTGCGAAAACGAAAGGCAGCCCTTCCGCCGCGTGCACGGCGAAAGCGTATGTCCCGAAGCGCGCCATTAGGCGATTGCTGGGACACGTCCGTTCAGGTGCGGTAATCGGCATTGATGTCGATGTAACCGTGCGTCAGGTCGCAGGTCCAAACGGTCGCGCGACCGTTACCGACACCGACATTGACGCGTACGGTAATCTCCGCACCTTTCATGTACTGGGCGACCGCTTCTTCCACGTAGCCGGGCGCGCGCTCACCGTCCTTGGCGACAAGCGTATCGCCGAACCAGATGGCAAGCCTGTCGCGGTCAGCGGCCTCTCCCGCCTTGCCGACGGCCATGACAATGCGCCCCCAGTTTGGGTCCTCGCCAGCCATGGCGGTCTTGACCAATGGCGAGTTTCCGATCGCCAGCGCGATTTTGCGCGCGGCGCGATCGTCCTCCGCGCCTTCCACGTCAACGGTGACAAACTTGGTGAGCCCCTCGCCATCCTTGGCGACGAGAATTGCCAGATCTTCCAAGAGATCGTGCAACGCTGTGGCGAAGCCTTGCAGCCGCTCATCTTCCGCTTCAGCGATATGCGGACAACCGTGCGCTGCGGCGGCACCCGTAGCAAACGCGAGTAGCGTGTCGCTCGTCGAGGTATCGCCGTCGACGGTCACGCAGTTGAACGTCCGATCTGCTGCCTGTGCCACGAGCTTCTGTAGTGCGGGCTGTCCGATTGAGGCGTCCGTGAAGACGAAGCACAGCATGGTTGCCATGTCAGGTTGGATCATGCCGGCACCTTTACAGATGCCGTTGAGTGTCACTTGCGTGTCGCCGATTTTAGCTGTGCGAGTGGCGAGCTTGGGGTACGTGTCCGTCGTCATGAGCGCCTGCGCCGCCGCTTGCCACGCGTCAGGGGCGGCATCTTGCGCGAGCTGGTCGAGGAGATGCGCGAAGCGGCTGGCGTCCATGGGTTCGCCTATGACCCCCGTCGAGGCTAGGAATACCTCGACTACCGGACAGCCTACGGCTTCCGCCGCGGCCTTGGCCGTGATCTCGACCGCCTTGTGGCCCTTCATTCCCGTAAAAGCATTGGCGTTGCCCGCGTTTACAACGAGCGCGCGAGCGCATCCGTTCTCCAATTGCTTGGCGCACCATTCGACGGGGGCGGAGCGCGTCTTAGATTGTGTCAAGACACCAGCCGCCACCGTGCCGTGGTCGAGGACCGCCAGAAGCAGATCGGTGCGCCCCCTATAGCGAATGCCGGCTTCAGCGGTTGCAAGGCTGACGCCTGGAATCGGTGGCATGTCAGGAAGCTTTTCGGGAGCGAACGGCGAGACAAAGGTCTTCTTGCCCATGGCAGGCCTCCGCAGAGTGGGCGACACACTCCGCCACACGAAACAGATCGGGCCGCTTAGATCAAGCGGCCCGATGCAAAAGCTGAGAGTGGCAGGTAACGCTACTGCTTGGGTGCTGCCCCTGATTCGGTGGGTTTCTTCTTGGCTTCTGCTGCCTTCTTCTTCTCTTGCTCTTCGACCTGCTTCTTGATGTCGTCATCTACGTATTCGACGTTTGCCTTCTTGCGCAGCGCGGCCACCACCTCTTGAGCCTTGAGCACGGCCAGCGAGTTCAAGATAGTCTCCTTGACCTCATCGAATGATGGCGGCGGTTTGCGACGGCGGTCCTCCAGTTTGATGACGTGCCAGCCAAAGTTTGTCTTCACTGGCTCGGAGACCTGGCCCTCAATCATCGTGAAGGCGGCTTTCTCAAACTCGGGTACCATTTGTCCGCGTCCAAAGTAGCCGAGCAAGCCACCTTGTTCCTTGGAACCCGTATCGGTCGAGTTCTCTTTGGCGAGCGCTGCGAAGTCGCCGCCGGCCTTGATCTTCGCGAGTATTTCTTTCGCCTTCTCTTCGGTGTCGACTAGGATGTGGCGCGCCGCCACCTCGTCCTCAGACTTAAGCTGGGCCACGCGCTGATCGTAGATCTTCTTGGCATCGGCTTCGCTGATTGCGCTCTTGAGTTGTTTTTCGAAGTACTGCTCTCTCAACAACCGCCGGCGCACGTATTGCATCTGTTCTTCGAACGCGGGATCGGCTGCAATCTTGGCAGCGATAGCGGCTTCCGCGAAGAGCGCATTATCGATGAGGTATTCGGCCAGCGCCCGGCGTTTGATGTTTTCAGGGATGTCGCCGAGCTGGGCTCCAATCTCCGCGTTAGCGAAGCGCATGTCTGCCTCGGTGATCGTATTGCCGTTGACCTTGGCAACGACCTTGTCATCTTGGGCAAAGCTCGGATTGGTGCTCGTGCCTAAGGCGGCAAGGGCAAGGATGGCAGCAGCCACGAACGAGCGCTTTTTCGGGAACACGGGATACGTCCTTTATGTTCGAGGGGTGGGCGGATGCTGATGTGGGAGCATCACAATCCGCGCTTCCAATAATCGTGTGTGGAGGAAAAGGCGCGGGCGGCGATCGTTTGGGGGCTATGGATAGTGCTCCTGCCAACCTCTGCCAAGTTAAGAATTCGACATTTGGTCAACGTTTCCGGGCCGAAGACCGCGCATGGCGCGTCTCCAGTGCGTTGACAACCCTATGGTGCGGTCCTTATCTCTCGCCCGCCGGCAGGAATCAGGCTGCCAGCGGCGCTTCCACGCAGGACCGCATTGCCCTTGGGCCCGGGGGCCGGGTCCATCTCCGGCGTGTGCTAAGGCTTTCTAAAGTAGGCACGGTTTTGCCGCACAGGGCGCTCACTGTGTGCCCGCCGCGTTAATAGGAACTATTTGCATGCATTCCATTTCCACCATTGGTTCCACGATCGGTTCCAAGATCGGTTCCAAGATTGGCGGGTTCGCGTCAAAAATCTTCGGCTCTTCGAACGAGCGCCGGCTTAAAGGCTATCATCCCCGAGTCGAGGCCATCAACGCGCTTGAGCCGGAGGTCGCTGTATTGAGCGACGCCGAGCTAAAGGCGCGCACCGAAACCTTCCGCCGGCAGCTTCGTGAAGGGACAGATCTGGAGGAGCTTCTCGTCCCGGCCTTCGCCACCGTGCGTGAGGCCGCCAAGCGTACGCTGGGCCAACGCCACTTTGACGTACAGCTCGTTGGCGGCATGGTCCTGCACGAGGGCAACATTGCCGAGATGAAGACAGGCGAGGGCAAGACGCTCGTCGCCACGTTGCCGGTCTACCTAAATGCGCTAACCGGAAACGGTGTGCATGTCGTCACCGTCAATGACTATCTCGCTACCCGCGATGCGGAGTGGATGGGTGAGGTCTATAAGTTCTTGGGTCTCACCGTCGGCTGTATCTTGCACGATCTCGACGACGAAGAGCGCAAAGCGCATTACGCCTGCGACGTCACCTACGGGACCAACAACGAGCTGGGCTTCGACTACCTGCGCGACAACATGAAGATGCACAAGGACGAGATGGCCCAGCGCGGGCATAGCTTTGCGATTGTCGACGAGGTCGATTCCATCCTTATTGACGAGGCGCGCACGCCTCTCATCATTTCGGGACCTTTGGAGGATCGCTCCGATCTCTATACCGCTCTCGACGGGTTGATCCCTCTTCTGACGGCAGAGGACTTCGAGCTCGACGAGAAGCAACGCCAAGTCTCGCTCACCGATTCCGGAAATGAGCGAATCGAGAAGATGCTACAAGAAGCCGGCCAGATGAAAGGCTCGCTTTACGACATCGAGAATGTGGCGCTTGTCCACCACGTCAATTCGGCGCTTAAGGCACACAAGCTCTTCC
>JAUWCP010000025.1 GCA_030609245.1 Hyphomicrobium sp. | reverse complement strand
GGTGTTCCGCACCAAAGAAGTGCTCGCCGAAGGCGTCGAGAACATCAAAAAGGTGTGGGACGACGCCGAAGACATCGCCGTCACCGACCGCTCGCTCATCTGGAACACGGATCTCATCGAAACGCTGGAGTTCGACAATCTCATCAGCCAAGCCGCCGTCACCGTGCAGGGCGCGCTGGCGCGCGAGGAATCCCGCGGCGCGCATGCCCGCGAGGATTTTCCGAAGCGCGACGACAAGGACTGGATGAAGCACACTTTGTCCTACGCGGACTACGGCACGCACACGGTCACGCTCGACTTCCGGCCGGTGCACACCTACACGCTGTCGAACGAGGTCAGCTACATCGAGCCCAAAGAGCGGGTGTATTAGACATGGTCCAGTTCACACTTCCCAAGAGCTCGAAAATCAAAAAGGGCAAGGAGTGGAATCCGCCGCCCGCGGGCGATGCGAAGGACCGCTGGCGCGAATACCGCGTCTACCGCTACGACCCGGAGACCGGTGAGAACCCGCGCGTCGATACCTATTGGGTCGACATGAACGAGTGCGGGCCGATGATTCTCGACGCACTTCTGTGGATCAAGAACACCGTCGATCCGACGCTCACCTTCCGCCGCTCTTGCCGCGAAGGCGTGTGCGGGTCCTGCTCCATGAACGTCGCCGGCACCAACACGCTCGCCTGCACCATGCACGCCGAAGACGCCAAGGGCGCCGCGATCGCCATCTATCCTTTGCCGCATATGCCGGTGGTCAAAGACCTCGTGCCGGACATGACGCAGTTTTACGCGCAGCACCGCGCCATCGAACCTTGGCTTCAGACCGACAGCCCGACGCCGCAAAAGGAATGGCGCCAGAGTCACGACGACCGCGAAAAGCTCGACGGGCTTTACGAGTGCATCTTATGCGCCTGCTGCTCGACCGCCTGCCCGTCCTATTGGTGGAACAGCGACCGCTATCTCGGCCCGGCCGTCCTGTTACAGGCCAATCGTTGGGTGGAGGACAGCCGCGACGAGCGCACCGGTGAGCGGCTCGACGATCTCGAGGATCCGTTCCGGCTCTATCGCTGCCACACCATTTTGAACTGCACCAAGGCGTGTCCGAAGGGCTTGAACCCGGCCAAAGCCATCGCAGAGCTCAAGAAGCTGATGGTTGAGCGACGTGTTTGAGAGGGGCGATGGTTCACGTGCGGTGCAAAATGCAGCGCACAAAAAGGGATCTGAAAGCCTCCCGGTTCCAGCGTTTGCCCCTTTAGAACGTTCCGCAGACGCGTATTGAATTAATTCGTCTACTGTTCGTAGACAGTAGCTCGCGGTCATTCCATTGCAATTCATGAAAGTCGTAAGCCGGTTTTCGCACTATTTGGCCGCAATTTTTAATTGCACCTGACGGCCGACTGCAACCAAGCCCAAACAAAACAAGATCACGGTATAAAATTGGGTCGCACCGCAGGCATTTCATGGGCCGCAATGGCTACGACCGCCGAAGAAAACAATGCGCCGGATTGAGCGCCTCACTCTCAGGAGGACAACAGCGGCGTCCTCGTTATCAATGCCATCGGCAAAGTATCGAGGCCGTATCTAGTCCACTTAGGCGGCTAAGATGCTGATTTCAAAAAAGAAAGACCGGCGGCGCTTGAGCGGCCACCGGTCTTGAAAGGAATGAAGGCGCGGAACTGACAAGGTCTGCTATCGCCTTCCAAGTTACGCGCTCCGGGTGAAGCCGATTGCGCGACTCGGCTGCTTTATGCAGCGCGCTTTTTCTTCTTTGCGGTCTTACGTGCAGGCTTCTTGGCGGTCTTGCGAACTGCCTTACGCGCTGTCGTCTTGCGAGCGGGCGTCTTCCGCTTCGCGGTCTTGCGAGCGGTCGTCTTCCGCTTCGCGGTTTTACGAGCGGCGGGCTTCTTCTTAGCCGCCACTTTCCGCTTCACCTTTACCTTCGTTTTCACCTTCGTCTTCTTTTTCATTACCCGCTTTGCCATTGGTCTTCTCGCTTTCTGGTTCTATCTCTATCTCTCTCGATGTTCGAATCACTCGAACAATAAAAAAATCATGTGCAAGTTCGAACATTTTGTTGACTTTTAAATGCATTTTATTAGTTGCAAGAGAGTAAATTCAAGTGAACCTGTTGCGTGAAATCCTCATTTTTCCCATGTTTCGAGTGTGCTGCACGTTCATTTGCAGATTCTGCATCACCCAAACGCGAGAACTTTTCTGCGCATCTCAATCACTTTGAGCGCGTTTTCAGATGGCGTCAGCGGGATTCATGCGGCTTTGACGACTCGATTTTGCAGATCGAGCACCGCCATCATGTACCCGAAACGATCATCAACCGCTTCGGCGAGCAGCGAGAAGTAATTTGGACCTTCAGGTATAATCTCACCGATGACTTCGCCATATTCGAAACGTAGCTCCGCTTCATGTTTGCCCGCGATGGTGCGCATTTTTGCGTTTTCCGCCAGACAACTGATGCAAAGGTGCTGAACACCGCGATTGCGGGCGGCGCGGATAACTCGCCCCATAAGCTCGGTGCCAATTCCCTGCTCTTGCCAGGGTTGCTCGACCGAAAAGGCGGCTTTGGCCTCCCGACCCCAGGCAATTCCCAGTTTTTTCAGCTCCGCTGCGGCCCGCACCTCGCCGTCCACGAAGTATCCATAGACAAGTGCGCCCATCTCGCTCATGCGTGCCGCATAATCTTCGACAAACGCGTCGGACACGCCGTGTGCGAAGCGCATACGGCGGTTTTCCTTATCGAGCCGCAATAAGTGGTCGCGAAACTTATTCGTTTCCGTCGGCCACAGTTTTCGAATGTTTCCTCCCGAGAACTGGCGTTCGCTCATAACGAGGACCTCCGTTCCGGGCCATTTAACGACTGGCTCTCACACCTGGTAACCGGTGCCTAACAGCCTGCCGCATTGTAACAGGGCGCCGCGTGGCGCGCCCAAACCTTTTGCACTGCGAAATATGCTAATGGCATGACGAATGTTCCAATTTCGCAGCGTGCAAGCAAAGTTGAAGTCGGGTGGCACTTGACGGTGACGCCCGTAGTGACATTCGGTCGCGTCCACTTGCGCCTCCACGTTGGATTTGGCGCAGTCCGCCACACTAAGGGGATCGGGATTAGATGACCGAAGGCTTGCTCGAGCAATATCATGGCTGGGTTGCTGCAGGCGAAATCACTGCTGATCCTCAGCAGATAGTGGTTGCGGCTGCGCTCGACGCGCTGTCGCGACGGTTAGTGGCATGGCGCCCTGTGAGGAAGGGCCTTTTATCAATTTTTACCCGGCCGAACGACGGCGCCCCGCGCGGGCTCTACATTCATGGCTCCGTTGGGCGCGGCAAGACGATGTTGATGGATCTCTTTTTCGAGACCGTCGACTTCACTCCGAAGACGAGGTGCCACTTCCACGAGTTCATGGCCGACGTGCACGAACGCCTCGATGCGGCCCGCCACACTGTCGACGGTGATCCGATCCCGTTCGTCGCCAGAGAGATCGCGCTACAGTCCGGGCTCTTGTGCTTCGATGAGCTGCAGGTCATGGACATTGCCGATGCAATGATCCTGGGCCGCCTGTTCAAAACGCTTTTCGAGCGCGGTGTTGTTGTGATCGCAACTTCGAATGCCCATCCGCGCTCTCTCTATAAGGATGGGCTCAATAGGCAGCTCTTCCTTCCCTTTATCGACCTGATTGAAGACCATATGGAAGTTGTGGAGCTCGCCTCGGCCAAAGACTACCGGTTGGAGAAGCTTGCCGGCCAGCCGCTCTACTTTACGCCAGCAGACGCCCACGCGGCGGCCGAGCTCGATGACCATTGGGATCGGCTGACGGGGGGACACCCCGCGCGTGCCGAGGCGCTGGAGGTCAAGGGCCGTAAGGTCAACGTGCCGAAGGCTTCGATGGGCATTTCACGGTTCGATTTCCGTGATCTGTGCGAGCTGCCTCTGGGACCACTCGACTATCTGCACATCGCTCACCACTACCATACGGTTCTCATCGACGGCATTCCCCTCATGACACCGGAACACCGGAACGAGGCCCGTCGCTTCATCAACCTCATCGATACGCTTTACGATAATGGGATTTGTCTGATCGCGTCCGCCGCGGCCCACCCGGCCGAGCTGTATCCTGCCGGCCCTGGCGCAGATGCCTTCGAACGCACGTCCTCGCGACTTATGGAAATGCGCTCTGACGCGTACTTGGCCGACAAACGGCGGGACCGGACGCCGGCAACCGAGTGATCTTGGACTGACAGCGCGGCTTCGCCAGCTTCTCGGCTTAGGCGACCTCGGCCCGAGGTTGGGCTTTTCCTGCTTGCAACGGTGGTCTAAACGTAGTTGTGACGCGGGCATTCGAGCTGGCGTTGTTAAGTCTTAAGGGCTGCGGGACTTCACCGTGCCAAACAGCCAAAAATCGGAGTGAGGGGGCCCAACACAGTATGGCGCGCACAAAAATTGCTTTGATCGGCGCAGGGATGATCGGGGGCACGCTGGCCCACCTCATCGGGATGAAGGAGCTTGGTGATGTCGTTATCTTCGACATTGCCGAGGGATTACCACAGGGTAAGGCGCTCGACATCGCCCATTCCGGCTCGGTGGAGAGTTTCAACTGCCGTCTCAAAGGCACCAACGCCTATGCGGACATCGAAGGTGCCGACGTATGCATCGTAACTGCCGGTATTCCACGCAAGCCCGGCATGAGCCGCGACGACCTCATCGGCATTAACATCAAGGTGATGGAGCAGGTGGGCGCGGGCATCAAAAAATATGCCCCAAGCGCCTTCGTCGTCGTCATCACCAACCCGCTCGACGCCATGGTATGGGCGCTGCAACGCGCCTGCGGCATGCCGCGCAACATGGTGATTGGCATGGCAGGCGTGCTCGATACCGCGCGCTTTAGACACTTCATCGCCGACGAGCTCGGCGTCTCGATTGAGGATGTCTTCGCTTTCGTGCTTGGTGGCCACGGCGACAATATGGTGCCGCTGGTGCGGTACTCCACAGTCGCTGGCATTCCCCTCCCCGATATAGTGCGCATGGGTTGGATGCGTCAGGAGCGGCTCGACGAAATCGTGGAGCGTACGCGCAAGGGCGGTGGAGAGATCGTCGCACTCTTGAAGACGGGTTCGGCCTACTATGCGCCAGCCTCGGCGGCCATTCAGATGACCGAGAGCTACCTGAAGGATCAAAAGCGCATTCTACCGTGTGCCGTTTATCTAAACGGCGAATACGGCGTCAAGGGCCTCTATATCGGCGTACCGGCAATCGTCGGCGCGGGTGGCGCCGAACGGGTGGTCGAAATCGATCTCAACGGGGCAGAGCGCAAGATGTTCATCAAGTCGGTGGAATCGGTGAAGGGTCTTGTCGACACCTGCATTAAGATTGCGCCGCAGCTCGGTGCGTAGCTCATTGAGTCGTCGAATCTAGCTTCACGCATAGGGCGCGCAAGATGAACATCCACGAGTACCAGGCCAAGCAGCTCTTGAGGCAGTTCGGCATTCCGACAACCGATGGGGCACCGGCATTCTCGGCACGCGAGGCGATTGAGGCGGCCGAGCAGCTACCGGGTCCCCTTTGGGTCGTTAAGGCGCAGATCCATGCGGGCGGGCGCGGCAAGGGCCGCTTCAAGGAGCCGTCGGCGGGCGAGAAGGGCGGCGTGCGCCTCGCCAAGTCGAAGGATGAGGTTCAAGAGTTTGCCCAGCAGATGCTTGGCAATACGCTTGTCACCGCGCAGACGGGTCCCGACGGCCGCGTCGTCAGACGCATTTACGTGCAGGATGGCTGTACGATTGCGCGCGAACTCTATCTTTCTGCGCTCGTCGATCGCGTGACATCGCGCATCGCCTTCATCGCAAGCCAAGCTGGTGGCATGAATATTGAGGAGGTGGCGGCCAAAACGCCGGAGAAGATCGTCACCGTGACGATTGACCCCGCGAGCGGCTATTCACCTTTTCATGGGCGACGGATTGCCTTTGCACTGGGGCTTTCAGGCAAGCAGATCGGAGTTTGCGCCAAGCTGATCGGCAATCTCTACCGCTTGATGATTGAGAAGGACGTGAGCCTACTCGAGATAAATCCGCTCATTGTGACCGAGGACGGTGGTCTTCTGTGCCTCGATGCCAAGATGAACTTCGATGCCAATGCGCTCTATCGCCATCCCGACATCGTTGATATGCGCGACATCGGCGAAGAGGATCCCATGGAGGTCGAGGCCTCGGAGCACGACCTGTCCTACGTCAAGCTCGACGGCTCGATCGGCTGCATGGTGAACGGTGCTGGCCTCGCCATGGCCACTATGGACATCATCAAGCTATACGGCGCAGACCCCGCCAACTTCCTCGACGTGGGCGGCGGTGCGTCGAAGGAGAAAGTACAAGAGGCCTTCAAGATCATTCTCAGCGACCCGGCCGTGAAAGGCATCCTGGTCAATATCTTCGGCGGCATCATGCGTTGTGACATTATCGCAGAGGGTGTCGTGGCGGCGGCACGCGAGATGGCGATAAACGTTCCGCTCGTCGTACGGCTCGAAGGTACAAACGTGGAGCTTGGTCAGAAGATCTTGAACGAAAGCGGGCTCAAGATCGTGCCGGCTAACGATCTGGGGGATGCCGCAGCCAAGATCACAGAGGCTGTTAAATCTGCCGCCTAAAAGCATACGCAAACGCTGGGCGAGGCTCATTCCGTTTCCGTCTAAGACACTTGCGCGGGATGCATGGCATTCTGTCTTGATGGTATGAAAAATAGGCTTCACGACTAAGTGCAATTGATTAAGCGGGAGCCGATATGGCCATTCTTATCGACAAAGCAACCAAGGTGATCTGCCAAGGAATTACGGGCAGCCAGGGCACGTTTCACACCAAGCAGGCAAAGGCCTATGGAACGGCGATCGTCGGCGGTGTGACGCCCGGTAAGGGGGGAACGCGGCATCCCGACGAGGAGCTGGCGGAAGTACCGCTGTTTGACACCGTGCTGGACGCAAAAGTGGCAACAGGGGCGAGCGCCACTGCGATTTATGTGCCGCCCCCTTTCGCCGCGGACGCCATTCTCGAAGCCATCGATGCCGAGATCCCGCTCATCGTCACTATCACCGAGGGCATCCCGGTGTTGGACATGGTGAGGGTGAAGCGGGCGCTCCAAGGATCGGCGTCGCGACTTATCGGTCCCAATTGCCCCGGCGTGCTGACGCCTGATCAATGCAAGATTGGCATCATGTCCGGCAATATCTTCAAGGCGGGGCGCGTTGGCATTGTTTCCCGCTCCGGCACCTTGACGTACGAGGCCGTCAAGCAAACATCAGATACAGGCCTTGGGCAATCGACCGCCGTCGGCATTGGTGGCGATCCGGTCAAAGGCACTGAATTCGTCGACATGCTGGAGCTGTTCCTTGCCGATCCTGATACTGACTCCATCATCATGATCGGTGAGATTGGCGGGACGGCAGAAGAAGATGCCTCGGAATTTATCAAGGCCGAGGCGCGGAAAGGTCGCGCTAAGCCCACGGTGGGTTTCATTGCCGGCATAACGGCGCCTCCGGGGCGGCGTATGGGGCATGCAGGCGCCATTATCTCGGGCGGAAAAGGCAAGGCCGAAGATAAGGTCGAAGCCATGCGTTCGGCCGGCATCGCAATTGCAGCCAGCCCCGCAGCCCTGGGCACGACGTTGATGGACCTCCTAAAAGGTCAATCTACACATGCAAAGGTGGCAGAGTAGGCGTATGCTGCACTGCACACTAGGCGTTTGAGGGCTGCCCGCAGGGCACCTCACCCGACAACTGTTTGAAGGTTTTCAGCTCCAGCTATCTCATCGAGACACGGACCCTCCCATGGCTCGCCAACCCCTCAATGAAAATTTTCTTCGCACCGCCTTCTTGAGCGGAGTGAACGCAGCCTACGTGGAGGGGATGCAGGCCGATTATGAGCGCAACCCCGGCTCCGTCAGCGACGAGTGGCGTCACTTCTTCGAAAGCCTGAAGGAGGAGCAAAATAGGGGTGGCGAGCATGCCCGCGGTCCGTCTTGGGCTTCGCCGATGCCGGAAACGGAGACCAACGGTGAAATTCTTGCTGCGCTGACGGGTGACTACGGCACGTCTGAACACGCGTTGCGCGACAAGCTTCACTCAAGGGCGCAGGCAGTCGGCTTTGAAATGTCGCCGGCCGCTTCGCTGCGGGCGATACAAGATTCGATCCGCACGTTGATGCTGATCCGTGCCTACCGCGTCATGGGCCACCTCGCCGCCGATCTCGACCCGTTGGGGTTGGCGGACCGCAAGGTGCACCGCGAACTGAAGCCCGAGACTTACGGCTTCACGGAGGCCGACCTCGACCGCCCCATTTTTATCGACCGGGTGTTGGGCCTGGAAACGGCAACGATGCGGCAGATCTTGCGGATAGTGCGCCGCACCTACTGTAGGCACATCGGTGTGCAGTACATGCACATCACGGTTCCCGCGCAGAAGGCTTGGATCCAACATCGCATCGAGGGCGAGGGCAAGGACATCGCTTTCACTACCGAGGGACGGCGCGCGATCCTCAATAAGCTCATCGAGACAGAGCAGTTCGAGAAGTTCTGCGAGGTGAAGTACACCGGCACAAAGCGCTTTGGCCTCGACGGGTCGGAGTCGATCGTGCCTGCTCTGGAACAGATCATCAAACGCGGTGGCCAGCTTGGCGTCAAAGAGATCGTGTTTGGCATGGCCCACCGTGGCCGCTTAAACGTGCTTGCCAACGTTATGGAGAAACCACACCGGGCGATCTTCCACGAGTTTAAGGGCGGCTCGTTTAAGCCCGACGACGTGGAAGGTTCGGGCGACGTCAAGTATCACTTGGGCGCCTCCTCCGACCGGAATTTCAACGGCGAAGACGTCCATCTTTCACTGACCGCCAACCCTTCGCATCTGGAGATTGTCGATCCCGTCGTGCTCGGCAAAGTGCGCGCCAAGCAGGATCAACTAGGATGCGCGCCAGGAGAGCGCACGCCTGTCATGCCGGTGCTGATCCACGGCGACGC
Organism: Hyphomicrobium sp.; assembly: GCA_030609245.1. Classification (GTDB taxonomy): domain Bacteria; phylum Pseudomonadota; class Alphaproteobacteria; order Rhizobiales; family Hyphomicrobiaceae; genus Hyphomicrobium_A. The sequence goes on along the minus strand of JAUWCP010000025.1, from coordinate 8,986 downwards.
GGCGTTTGCTGGTCAGGGCGTCGTTGCAGAGTGTTTCGGCCTCTCCGGCCTCAAGGGTCACCGTACTGGCGGATCCATCCACTTCGTCATCAACAATCAGATCGGCTTCACCACCAATCCGCGCCATTCGCGGTCCTCGCCTTATTGCTCGGATGTGGCGCGCATGATCGAGGCTCCGATCTTTCACGTTAACGGCGACCAGCCCGAAGCGGTCGTCTACGTCGCGAAGATCGCGACCGAGTTCCGCCAGAAGTTTCAGAAGCCGGTTGTTATCGATATGTTCTGTTACCGGCGTTACGGGCATAACGAGGCGGACGAGCCGCTGTTCACGCAGCCCCTCATGTACAAGAGGATCAAGACCCACCCAACAGTGATCTCGCTCTACTCAAAGCGGCTTGAGGATGAAGGAATTATCGAGCCGGGCGAGGACGCCCAGATGAAGGCGTCATTCCGGAGCCATCTGGATTCGGAGTTCAAAAGCGCGGACAGCTACAAACCGAACAAGGCCGATTGGCTCGATGGCCGCTGGTCGGGCGTCGGGTTTGCAGAAGATGATGCGCGCCGGGGCGAAACTGGCGTGGGGATAGACATCCTCAAGACCATTGGTCGGCGAGTCACCAGCATTCCGCAGGGTTTTAACGCCCACAAAAAGGTGCGTCGCCTCCTCGATCGTCGCCGCGAGATGATTGAGTCGGGTACGCGCATCGACTGGTCCATGGCCGAACACCTGGCATTCGGTTCACTTGTCGCGGAGGGTTTCCCCGTTCGCCTTGCGGGCCAGGACAGCGAGCGCGGAACCTTTTCGCAACGTCATGCCGTGCTCATCGACCAAGATACGGAACGCCGCTGGACGCCCTTGAAGCACGTCACCAATGATCAGGCGAACTTCGAGGTCATCAACACCATGCTGTCTGAAGAGGCGGTGCTGGGCTTCGAGTATGGGTACACGCTGGCTGAGCCCAACGCGCTCACCATGTGGGAGGCGCAATTTGGCGACTTCGCCAACGGCGCGCAGGTGGTGTTCGATCAGTTCATCTCTTCGGGAGAGCGCAAGTGGCTGCGTATGTCGGGCCTCGTTTGCCTGCTTCCCCATGGCTACGAGGGACAGGGACCTGAGCATTCGTCTGCCCGTCTGGAACGCTTCCTGCAATCGTGCGCGGAGGACAACTGGCAGGTCGGCAACTGCACAACGCCTGCCAACTACTTCCACGTGCTGCGGCGTCAGCTCCTCCGCAAGTTCCGCAAGCCGCTTATCCTTATGACGCCCAAGTCTCTGCTGCGCCACAAGCGCGTCTACTCGCGCATCGAGGACATGGGTCCAGGTACGACTTTCCACCGGCTGCTGTGGGATGATGCGCAGCACAAGCCCGACCAGAAGATCACGCTGGTGCCGGACGAAGAAATCGCGCGTGTCGTTCTCAGTTCCGGCAAGGTTTATTATGACCTCTACGATGCGCGCGAGGCGGCCGGTATCGACAACGTCTATTTGTTGCGCGTCGAGCAGCTCTATCCTTTCCCGGCCCGCGCGCTGATGCACGAGCTTGGCCGCTTCAAGCAGGCTGAGGTCATTTGGTGCCAGGAAGAGCCCAAGAACATGGGGGCCTGGAACTTCATCCAGCCGAATCTCGAATGGGTGCTGGATCGCATCGAGGCACAGCACAGGCGTGTTCGCTATGCGGGCCGGCAGGCTTCTGCTTCGACGGCCACGGGACTGCTGTCGAAGCACTTGCACGAGCAGAATGCCTTAGTGACCGAGGCGCTGACGGGCGGGGGCGGCTCATTGCCGTCGATCGGCCGAAGAAATATTTGATGGATTTGGGATCGGATTGAAGGCCTTCGGGGCAAGATGAGGAAGAAATGACGACCGAAATCCGGGTGCCGGCACTTGGCGAGAGCGTGACAGAGGCGATCGTCGGGAAGTGGTTCAAGAATGCGGGCGACACAGTCAGCGCCGACGAGCCGCTTGTGGAGTTGGAGACGGACAAGGTCACCATCGAGGTCCCCGCTCCCGTTTCTGGCGTGCTAGGCGAGATAAAGGTCCAGGAAGGGGCGACGGTGGCGGTTGGCGCCGTACTCGGCGCGATTACGAATGGAGCGGCCGCTCAGACAAGCAAGACGCCCGATTCTACTTCACCATCGACACCGAAAGCGCGTCCCGTCCAAAAGTCGGCCTCGGCTAAGCCGCGGTCACGAAATGGCGGCATGCCGCCGAGCCCGGCAGCGCGTAAGCACCTTGCCGAGGTCGGCTTGGTGCCGGACGCGGTTGCAGGTTCGGGCAAGCGCGGCCAGGTCCTCAAGGAAGATGTTCAGCGGGCACAATCACAATCTGCACAGGAGGACATGCAGACCGCGCATTCGCCGGCAACGCAAGATGAAGAGCACACGCCTGCTCCCGCGCCCGCAAGCGGGCTGGCGCCTATGCCGGTACCCCTACAAGGTCTTCGTCTGCCATCCGCCGCCAATGATGCTGCGCGTGAAGAACGCGTGAGAATGACGAGGCTGCGCCGGACGATTGCGCAGCGCCTCAAGGATGCTCAGAACACTGCCGCGATCCTTACGACATTCAACGATGTCGACATGAGCGCCATCATGAAGCTGCGCTCTGAGTACAAGGATCTGTTCGAGAGGCGCCACGGCGTGAAGCTCGGCTTTATGGGCTTCTTCGTGAAGGCTTGCCTGCAGGCGCTGAGGGAGATTCCTGCCGTCAATGCGGAGATCGATGGCGAGGACATTATCTATAAGAACTACTATCACATCGGCGTTGCGGTCGGCACCGATCGCGGTCTCGTCGTGCCCGTCGTCCGGGAGGCCGACCGCATGAGCCTTGCCGAGATCGAGGCGCAGATAGCCGACTTCGGCAAGCGCGCGCGTGATGGAAAACTCGGAATTGAGGATATGCAGGGGGGCACGTTCACGATCACCAACGGCGGCGTTTATGGCTCGATGCTATCGACGCCCATCCTCAATGCGCCGCAGTCGGGCATCCTTGGTATGCACCGTATCGAGGATCGCGCTGTTGTGCGTGACGGGCAGATTTTAGCGCGCCCCATGATGTATCTGGCCTTGAGCTACGACCATCGCGTCGTCGACGGCAAGGAAGCGGTTGCCTTCCTCGTTCGAGTGAAGGAGTGTCTCGAAGAGCCACAACGGTTTATCCTGGAACTCTAGTGCCAACATGGCTCAGGAGTTCACGGAATGGAGGAGGGGGATATTTCTGCAGCGATCGAGGTTTATCTAACCGTGAACAATGGGCTCGAGGCAATCGAGTTCTACAAGAAAGCGTTCGGGGCTGAGGTCACGTACCAGGAGCTGACGGAGAACGGGAAGCAGGTCATGCACGCTTCCTTCATCGCGTTTGGCGGCCACTTCATGCTGTCCGATTACTTCCCCGAGTATATAAAGGACGTGGCGCCGCGCGGCTCAGAGGGCCAGGCGAGCATCACAATTCAAATCAACCTACAAACGCCGCAAGAGGTCGACGCCGCGGTTGCGAAGGCCGAAGCAGCCGGTGCAACGATCACCGCGCCGGCAGAAGACACGTTCTGGGTGATGCGCTATGGCCGGCTCAAAGATCCCTTTGGCTACGTCTGGGCGCTTAGCGCTCCGCTGCCGCTTACGCCTCCATAAAGGAACAGCCCGTTGAGCGCCTTTGATCTCATCGTGATTGGAACTGGGCCCGGTGGATACGTGTGCGCGATTCGGGCGAGCCAGCTGGGGATGAAGGTCGCCGTGGTGGAGAAACGCGCAACCCACGGCGGGACGTGCCTCAACGTTGGCTGCATCCCTTCCAAGGCATTGCTGCACTCTTCGGAACTCTATGAAGAGGCCAAGCATGCACTTGGCGACATGGGCATCGAGGTCAAACCTAAGCTCGACCTTACCAAAATGATGGCGTTCAAGGACGAGGGTGTGAAAGGCAACGTCAACGGCGTTGCGTTCTTGTTGCGCAAGAACAAGGTGGACCATTTTCATGGGACCGGTCGAATTCTCGGTCCCGGCAAGGTGCGGGTCACCTTCATCAACAGCGAGAAGCAGGATCTAGAGGCAAAGCATATTGTCATCGCCACGGGGTCGGACTTGGCGCAACTGCCTGGCATCGACATTGACGAGAAGACGGTTGTTTCGTCCACGGGCGCGCTTTCGCTTCCCGAGGTACCCAAAAGGCTTCTCGTCATCGGTGCCGGTGTCATTGGACTGGAGATGGGCTCGGTCTGGCGCCGCTTAGGCTCCAAGGTCACGTTTGTAGAATATCTCGACCGCATTCTGCCGGGAATGGATGCAGAGGTCGCGCGCCAGACGCAAAAAATCCTCGCTAAGCAGGGCCTTACATTCAAGCTCGGCTCTAAGGTGACGGGAGTCGACAAGAGGGGGTCTCACTACAAAGTAAAGCTCGAGCCGGCCGGTGGCGGCGGTACGCAAGAAATCAATGCCGATGTCGTGCTCGTTGCCATCGGCCGCGTCCCGAACACAGAGGGCCTAGGGCTTCAGGAGGCGGGCGTTGCGCTCGACAATAAGGGGCGTGTGATTGTCGATGAGCATTTCAAGACAAACATTCCCGGTATCTGCGCGATTGGCGATGTGATCGCAGGCCCGATGCTTGCGCACAAAGCCGAGGACGAAGGCATCGCGGTGGCAGAGATCCTCGCCGGTCAGGCGGGCCACGTGAATTACGATGTGATTCCCAACGTGGTCTATACGTTCCCCGAGGTGGCAAGTGTGGGCAAGTCGGAGGAGGAGCTGAAAGAGGCAGGCGTCGCCTATAAGGTCGGCAAGTTTCCTTTCACCGCCAACGCTCGCGCCAAGATCAATCGCACGACCGATGGTCTTGTCAAGATTCTGGCCGACGCTGAGACCGACCGCGTGTTGGGGGTTCACATCGTTGCGGCCAACGCAAGCGAGATGATCGCGGAGGCTGCGGTCTTGATGGAGTTCGGCGGCTCAGCGGAGGACTTGGCGCGTACCTGCCATGCGCACCCCACACTTACTGAAGCGGTCAAGGAGGCTGCACTCGCGGTCGACAAGCGCGCGTTGCACTTATAACCCGTTACTCGACCGCTGTGACAGTGTAGCCGGCCTGCCGCAGCAGCGCGACGAGCCCATTTTTGCTGGGCAAATGCAATGCGCCAACCGCGATAAAGACGCCACCTTGGGTCAGTAGCGGTTCGGCGACAGAGATCATCTTCTCGTTACGCTCGGTCAGCAGCTTCTGCTGGAAGCTAGCAAAGGCGCCCTCGCCGACGCCGGCCTGGCGCGCCATAGCCAGCTGAAGCGGGAGCGCAGCCGTGATGCGCCGGTCGAGATAGAGCTGGACCAGCGTTTCCATCAAGTCATTCATTCGGTGGGCGAATCTGAGACTAACCCGCAGCATGTCGAGCTGCTGCTTCTCCGGCACGGCGGCCAGTGCGGCGAGCTGATCGGGGATCGTTTCAAGACCGACGACGGGGATGCCGAGCGACTTACCGGTCTCGGCGATCTTCATGTCGAGTACGCGCCTACCTTCCTGCACTTTGGTGCGCTCGCAGTCGGAAACCGACAGGATCATGCTGACGATCCACGGCTTGAATAGCGCAGCCAGATCGGCGGGCAGGCCCGAGCGAGAAACGACGTTCTTTACCGATTCGTACTCGGATGGGGAAAGCATTTGGTCGAGGCGGCGACCGTCCGAATAAATAGCGAGCGGCGCTGACTGGGCGATAACAGTCGCGGTCGCGTTTTCCGAAAGATCCGCGACTTCCAGCGCGACGGTCTTGGCCTCTCGGAGTGCGCTCAGCACGGCAGGTGACAGCTTGGTCACGCGGTCGTCGGTCAAATGAACGGTGCCGAAGAGATAAGATGTAGGGCGCCCATCGCGCTCGATTTTCCAAAGCAGGGCACCGGCGTTCTCCGTCGCCGCGGCCTCGGCCATGATCTGTTCATAGACTTCCGGGTTCGTCACCTTGGTTTCGGCAAGCATGTCCGAGCCCTGGCATGTGTCGTCTTTCGGCCCGGCGGCAAAGGCGGCCGGGCCCACGAGAAATGCGGCGATCGGGAGAGCAGCAAGAGACAAGCGAAAACGCATGGAGACCCTTTAATTCCGTATCCTGAAAGGTGAAAGGCCTTTTTGGCACGCGCGAGCGGGTCACGGAACGGCGCAAATTGACCTCGTGGCCCCAGACCCGGCCCAAGCCATTGAAAAAAAGCGCTTTTATGAACGGGGGTGTGCTGCGTCGTAAACGGCGAGCAGGCGTTCGCGATCCACCTCGGTGTAGGCTTGGGTGGTCGATAGCGAGGCGTGACCGAGCAACTCCTGGATCTGGCGCAGGTCTCCGCCCGCAGACAAAAGGTGTGTCGCGAAAGAGTGGCGTAAGGCATGAGGTGTCGCCGTGGTGGGGAGCCCCAGTGCAAAGCGCAGTCGTTCCATAGCAAGCTGAATGAGGCGCGGCGAAAGCGGCCCGCCTTTGGCTCCGCGGAATAACGCGTCGTCGGGGCCAAGCGTGTAGGGGCATAGCGCCACGTAGCGCGCAACCGCGTTCCCCACGATGGGCAGGACGGGCACCAGCCGCTCCTTGTTGCCCTTGCCAACGATGCGCAGCATGTCGCGATCGCCGGTAGGTGCGTTCTTTGCCTTGATCCCTAAGGCTTCTGAGATGCGCAGCCCCGAGCCATACAGCAGCAGGAGCACGGCGACGTCACGCGCCGCAACCCAATCGAACTCGGTCTCCATCCCGCGCTCGACCACCTTGGCAGCATTTTCAACGTTGAGGGGCTTTGGCACCGAGTGCGGTATCTTGGGAAGCGCCAACTGCAACACGGCGCGGTTCTTGATGACCTCTCGCGCCTCCAGCCAGCGGAAGTATTGACGCAGCGCAGACATGGTCCGCGCAAGCGATCGGCTCACCAAGCCATTGCGGCGGCGCGCGGCCATGAAGGCGCGGAACGTCTTGGCCTCCAAGCGGGCAAGGTCGGCGAGGCAGGGCGAATGCCCCAAGTGGCCCTTGAGAAAGGTGAAGAACTGCCTCAGGTCCCGGTCATAAGCTTGGAGCGTCTTTTCCGCGTACCCGCGCTCGTGGCGAAGGAACGCAAGCCAAGCGTCGGCGGATTGACGCAAATCATCGCCGAGAGGGAGCTCGATGCTGTCTTTAGTGGCTACTGTCAAAGGTCTTGGGCCCATGAACCGATGCGCACAAGCTTCCTATATCTATGGTTATCCGATTCTTAACGGCACGGGCCAGTTTGAGCGGTTTGGCCAATTTTCTTTTGGCGTGTCGGGCTCGACGCACTCATTGGAGGAGTTAAGCTGGATCATGATCCACGATAAGACCCAATGCGGCGCGCCGTTTCTGGCTCGACTTCAGCGTCTGGGCCAAGGTGTGATCCGCTCCATTTGGCTGATCTGCTGCGTGTTTATCGGCCTTGCGGGGCTGTCTGCCGCCCATCACGCCAGCGGGCAGGAACCCGCCGCAGAACGCTCCCGCCGCGTCGCCGTCCTCGTCGACGTTGATGGCGCCATTGGGCCTGCAAACGTGCGCCACGTCGAGATCGCGATCGTGGAGGCCCAAGAGCGCCACGCTGAGCTCGTCATCTTGCGCCTGGATACGCCTGGAGGCCTTGTCACGAGTATGCGTGAGATGGTTGCCGCCATCATCGCGTCGCGCGTGCCGGTCGTCGGGTATGTCGCGCCGTCGGGAGCCCGCGCGGCAAGCGCCGGCACGTTCATTATCTATGCCACGCATATTGCGGCGATGGCGCCGGGCACGAACATCGGCGCGGCGACGCCGATCACGATGGGGATGCCCGGCGTTCCCGAGACGGATCCGAATAAGAAGAAGGAGGCGGAGAAAGCCGACGAGGAAAAATCAAGTGACGACAAGATGGAACAGGCCGCTCCGAAAGACCCCGCCAAGGCCAAGGCAGTCAATGACGCGGTCGCCTTCATTCGGAGCCTTGCTGAGCTACGCGACCGTAACGTCGGGTGGGCCGAGGAGGCTGTGCGCAAGGCCTCTAGCATCTCAGCGAACGAGGCGTTGCGGCTCGGTGTCATCAACTTGGTTGCGCGTGACGTCGACGCGCTTTTGAGCGATCTTGACGGGCGAAAGGTGGTCATCGCCGGTAAGGATGAGACGCTGTCGACCAAGGGATTGGCGGTGGAGCGCGTCGAGCCCGACGTTCTAACCGAGCTTTTGAAGATCATCACCGATCCCAACATTGCGCTGATCCTGCTGATGATCGGCGTCTACGGGCTCATCTTCGAGTTTGCCACGCCGGGCAGCATCGGGCCGGGCGTTGTCGGTGCGATTTGTCTCGTGCTCGGCCTCTATGCGCTCAACCAGCTTCCTTTCAACTACACAGGCCTTGCGCTCGTGCTCATCGGCATCGTTTGCATGGTGGCTGAGGCGTTCACACCGACTTTTGGGGTGCTCGGCATAGGCGGGCTCATCGCTTTCGTGCTCGGCGCCGCCTTCCTTATCGATACCGATGTCCCAGCCTTTCAGCTTTCGTGGACGGTCATCGCTGGCACGGCGCTCGCCAGCGGCCTCATCCTCGTTGTGCTGCTCGGCTACGCGTTGCGCGCTATGCGCCGGCCGATTTCCGGTGGTGTCGGGAGCGTCGTCGGCAATGTGGCGAAGGTGTTAGATTGGTCCGGGTCTACGGGCCATGTCTGGGTTCACGGTGAGCGTTGGGAGGCGCAGTCTAACGAGCGGCTTAAGGTTGACCAACACGTTCGCGTTCTACGCATCGACGGGCTGACGCTCGTTGTGTCCCCGGTCCTGTCAGAGGTGCGCCCCCAACAGTCACAAGCGCAAGGAGTTTGACCATGTCACTGGATCTCGACTTTGCATTTACCATCGTCGTTGCACTGTTTCTACTCTATGTCGTAGCGCAGGCGATCTGGATCTTTCGCGAGTACGAGCGCGGCGTCGTCTTCACGCTGGGCCGCTACACCAAGACGATCGGCCCGGGGCTGAAATTCGTCATCCCCATCATCCAGAAGGTGGTTCGCGTCGAT
>JAUWCP010000027.1 GCA_030609245.1 Hyphomicrobium sp. | reverse complement strand
GGCCCGGATCAGCATGCGGGCGCCCAGCGTGTCGCGCGCCGCATCGATGGCTTGCTGCTGGGTGAGGGCGCCAGCTTTGGCCGAAGCAGGCCGGGCGGGGGCTTGCGGCGCCCAGGAGGGGCCGGCTGCATCGGCCAACACAGCGGTCGCGTCATCGCCGAGGCTGGCGAAAAAGCTTCTCCATTCGGGATCGAGGGAGGCTGGGTCCGTCTCGTAGCGGGCATATAGCTCCGCCAAATAGGTGGCGTTCGCGCCATCCAGGAACGATGTGCGGGCAAACACTTCGTTCAGTTCGTGTCGTGTCATTGCACCAAAACCTGGCCGGTCAACCGTTCGACCACGAGCCTGCCGGGCAATTAAAGCGAGCTTTGGACGCCCGGCTCACCTTTTCTCTAATAGCTGTGCAAGGGTCGTTCCAAGGGCTGCGGGGGACTGGGAAACGACAATGCCGGCCTCCTGCATTGCCTCAATTTTGCTCTTGGCGTCGCCTTTGCCGCCCGAAATGACGGCACCGGCATGTCCCATGCGGCGACCGGGGGGCGCGGTCGCGCCGGCCACAAAGCCCACGACCGGCTTCGTGTTGCCGGCATTGATCAGGAATTCGGCCGCTTCCTCCTCGGCGCTGCCGCCGATCTCGCCGATCATGATAATGGCCTCGGTGGCGTCGTCCTCCAGAAAGAGCGAGAGCGCATCGATGAAGTTGGTGCCGTTGACTGGATCGCCGCCGATGCCAATGCAGGTGGTCTGGCCGAGGCCCGTCGCCGTGGTCTGCGCCACGGCTTCATAGGTGAGGGTGCCGGAGCGCGAGACGACGCCCACCTTGCCGGGCGTGTGGATATGCCCGGGCATGATGCCGATCTTGCACTCGCCTGGCGTGATGATGCCGGGGCAGTTCGGGCCGATGAGCCGCGCGCCGCTGTCGCAAAGCGCCCGCTTGACCTTGACCATGTCGAGTACGGGCACGCCTTCGGTGATGCACACGATGAGGCCAATACCGGCGTCGATCGCTTCCAGGATTGCGTCGGAGGCAAAGGGCGGCGGCACGTAGATGGCAGACGCCTCCGCGCCCGTCGTCTCGACCGCATCGCGCACCGTATCGAACACCGGCAGATCCAAGTGGGTGGTGCCGCCTTTGCCGGGCGTCACGCCGCCGACCATCTTGGTGCCGTAGGCGATCGCTTGTTCTGTGTGGAAGGTTCCCTGCGAGCCGGTGAAACCCTGACAAACGACGCGTGTGTTCTTATCGACGAGAACAGACATGATGAAAGCTTAAGCCCATTCGTGGAAGGATTCGTGACAAATACTGAAAGTCGAAACTCAGGCGATAGAGGCGACGGCCTTCTTGGCCGCGTCGTCGAGGTCGTCAGCGGGAATGATTGCGAGGCCCGACTCCGACAGAAGCTCCTTGCCACGCTCCACGTTTGTGCCTTCGAGTCGCACAATCAGCGGCACGGCGATATTCGTCTCTTTCGCCGCGGCGATAACGCCTTCGGCAATCGTATCGCAGCGCATGATGCCGCCGAAGATGTTCACCAGCACGGCCCCCACATTCGGGTCGGACAGAATGAGCTTGAAGGCTGACGTGACCTTCTCCTTGGTCGCGCCGCCGCCGACATCCAGAAAGTTCGCCGGATCGCCGCCATAGAACTTGATGATGTCCATGGTGGCCATCGCCAGTCCTGCGCCATTGACCATGCAGCCGATATTGCCGTCGAGCTTGACGTAAGAGAGGTCGTGTTTGGAGGCTTCGACTTCCGCCGGGTCTTCCTCGTGGATGTCGCGAAGCGCCTCGATGTCGGGATGACGGAAGAGCGCGTTGTCCTCAAAGCCGATCTTGGCGTCGAGGCAGACAAGGGTGTCTTTCTTGGTCACGACCAGCGGATTAATCTCGATGAGGCTCGCATCCTTCTCAACGAACAGCGTGTAGAGCGTCTTGATGAGCTTGCCGCACTGTTTGGCCAGGTCGCCCTTGAGCTTCAGCGCGTCGGCGATGACGCGGCCGTGGAAGCCGCTCAAGCCGGAGGCCGGATCGACGTCGATGGTCGTAATCAACTCCGGCGTCTTCGCCGCGACTTCTTCGATGTTCACGCCGCCTTCAGTCGAAGCGACAAACGCAATGCGCCCCGTGCTCCGGTCCACCAGAAGCGACAGATAAAGTTCGCGGGCGATGGTCGTGTCTTCGACCAGGTAGACGCTGCGCACGACGCGCCCCTTCGGGCCCGTCTGCGGGGTGATCAGCGGCTTGCCGAGCAAGCGGTCGGACTCCGCGTGCAACTCCTCGATCGTCTTGACGATCTTGATGCCGCCACCCTTGCCGCGTCCACCGGCGTGGATCTGCGCCTTCACGACGTAGATCTCCCCGTTCAACTCCTTGGCGAGCTCGGCCGCTTCGTCGGCGCTTTTGGCAACGACACCTTTGGCCACAGGGGCGCCGTAGGCCTTGAGCAGGTCTTTGGCCTGGTACTCGTGAATGTTCATGGAAGTCTCCGGAAGGCGCTCTTACGACGACGCGAGGTTTGGCGCGATCCGCTGGCACAGTTCGACGAGAGCTTTCACCGACTCGACGGAGTGCACGAAGGCGTCTTTCTCCGCCGACGACAGGTCAAGCTCGATGACGCGCTCCACGCCCTTGGAGCTGATGATCACGGGCACGCCGGCATAGATGCCTTTGACGCCGTATTCGCCGTTGAGATAAGCGGCGGCGGGCAGCACTCGCTTTTTGTCCTTGAGGTAGGATTCCGCCATGTCGAGCGCGGCCGCGGCCGGCGCGTAATAGGCCGAGCCGGTCTTGAGCAGGCCCACGATCTCGGCGCCGCCGTTGCGCGTGCGCTGCACGATCTCATCCAGACGCTTCTGCGTGATCCAGCGCATCTTGACCAAATCGCCGAGCGGAATGCCGGCAACCGACGAATAGCGGATCAGTGGCACCATGGTGTCGCCATGGCCGCCAAGCACCATCGTGTGAATGTCCTGCGGGCTGACGTCGAATTCCTGGGACAGGAAGAAGCGGAAGCGGGCGCTGTCGAGCACGCCGGCCATGCCGACTACATTGTTGCGGGGCAGGCCGGATGTCTTCTGCAGGGCCCAGACCATGGCGTCGAGCGGGTTGGTCACACAAATGACGAAGGCTTCCGGAGCGTATTTGCGGAGCCCAGCGCCCACCTGCTCCATCACTTTCAGGTTGATCTCGAGCAGGTCGTCGCGGCTCATGCCGGGCTTGCGGGGCACGCCGGCGGTGACGATCACCACGTCGGCGTCCTTGATCTCGGCATATTCGTTGGCGCCTGCGAGTTTCGGCGCGTAACCCTCCACGGGTGAGGACTGCGACAGGTCGAGCGCCTTGCCTTGCGGTACGCCGTCCACCACGTCGAAGAGAACGACCTCACCAAGCTCCCGAATACCGGCCAGGTGGGCGAGCGTGCCGCCGATTTGGCCGGCGCCGATCAGTGCAATCTTACTGCGCGCCATGAAAACCCCCTGTTGAATACGCTGACTGAAATGGGCCGCATCTGAAGCAATTTCGGGCCCGCCTGAACTCGCTGGTTGGTTAAATGCAATTGGGCCGTCGCGCAAGGTGGCGAATCGTATGAAAGCGGGCGCCCAATCGGCTAGGCTGCCAGAGGAGCCGCAAGATTTGAGGGAGCCACGGGGTCGAGGAGCATGGGGGAGAAGCCGCTGGCCAAAGCTGCCCAAAGCCACAAGGACGCTGAGAGGTCAGTGCCCACGGACGAGGAGCTGGATGCGACCCCGCCTCTGCCGGCCGTGGTCTGGGCGGCGCGGTTCAGCGCCTATTTCCTGGCGTTGGGCGGCATCATGCTGATCACCTATCTTTTCTATGGCTTCGACACGGATCCGCGGAGCTTCCCGCCGGGCTTTCGGCTGAACCCCCTTCAGGCCGGGGTCAACTTCATCTGGGGCTTGGTAGGGACCGCGGTCGGCTTCTTCCGGCCGCGCTTCGCCACCGCCTTCGTGCTCGCCTTCGCGGCCTTCTACACGCTGGTTGCAGGGCTCGGCACGTTCGCCGGCTCCGCGCTGGGCATGGAGCTGGGCGCGCCCGCCAAGGTCTATTACTGGATCGTGGTGGCGCTGGCCTGGGCCGCCGGCCTCTCAGGGCTGCTGCGCAAACGGCGCGCCTGACGGCTCAAGGCTCCGGATAGGCGCCTGCCTTGGGCACGTCGGGTTCCGCGGCCTTTGATTTCGGCCAAACCAGATCGGTCAGCGGCGCATCCTTCGGCTTGATACGGACCACGTAGATCTTGGCCGGCTCGGTCTTGCTCGCATTCCAGCCGCGATGCACCACGTCCGGAGCCAGATAGTTGGTCTTGCCGGCCTCCAGCGGGTAGGGCGGTTTGCCCTCCTCCTCGATCATCAGCGTGCCCTGGAGCCCATACTCGATCTCGTGCGCGCCGGGGTGGGTATGCCACGGCACCGCGCTCCCCGGAGGAAAGGTGTAGACCTGGATGTCGATCTGCTTGCCCGGCTCGCCTTCGAGCGGCTTGGTCAGAAGGTGCTGCGCCTCGACCTTGGGCGGGGGGACGTCCTCGCGCGCGAAGATCTCGGGGGCGCCACCAAGACTTGCCAGCATTATGACAAGGAGGGCGGCAACAATGCGTTTTGCGGTCATGGGTGCAAGCCTACGTGCCGGGCTCCGCGCGGAACAGTGAATTTCGCGAGATGTGAAGGGGCCTCGCCGCCGCTGAGGCTGGATAGGGCGAGGTGCCCCAAAGCCCTCGCAATCTGGCGCTAGGGCCTTTTCCAGCTTATGAAAAGGGATGGATGTGCGTGGACGTGGGGCAAATGACCTGATGAGAGGACTTTCCCGAGCCAAAGCTGCGGTTCTGGGCGCCCTTGGTGCGGCCGCCCTGCTGACCGCTTGCGGCGGTGGCGGGTCGGGCCCGGAGGACGCCATCAGGGAGCTCAACCGCGTCGATCACGGCAAGCCCTATATCGGCATGAGCAAGGCGGACGTGCTGCGTTGCGCCGGCCAGCCCCGCTCGCGCATACCGGCCGGAACGAACGCCGAGACGCTGATCTATCACTATAGCGGCCCCGGTCCCGTGCCGGGCGCGGACATCAAGAACGCTGAGTGTACGGCGAGCCTCACCATGGATCGGGGCAAGCTGGCGCGGGTGAGCTATGCGCATATGAACGTGCGCAGCCCCTATCAATGGCAAAGCGAGCGCGATCCGGAGAAGGCCAAAGAGCTGCGTAATACGCCGGTGCCGAGCTGCACGTTCTCGCTACCGCGCTGCCCGCGCTAGCGGGTTTAAGTCCGCTCCACCATCTTGCGCTTGATGTTGGCGATGGCCGCGGCCGGGTTGAGCCCCTTGGGGCAGGCCTTGGTGCAGTTGAGGATCGTATGGCAGCGATAGAGCCGGAACGGGTCCTCAAGGGCGTCGAGGCGCTCGCCAGTGGCCTCGTCTCGCGAGTCGTTCACCCAGCGATAGGCCTGCAATAAGGCGGCAGGGCCCAAGTACCGGTCCGAATTCCACCAATAACTTGGGCACGAGGTCGAACAGCACGCGCACAGGATGCACTCGTAAAGCCCGTCGAGCTTCTGGCGATCCTCGTGGCTCTGCTTCCACTCCTTGGGTGGCGCGGGCGTATCGGTCTTAAGCCACGGTTCAATCAGTTGGTGCTGCGCGTAGAAGTTGGTCATATCAGGGACGAGATCCTTGACGACTTGCATGTGCGGCAGCGGGTAGATTTTCACGGGCCCCTTGATGTCATCGTAGCCCTTGAGGCAGGCAAGCGTATTGATGCCATCAATGTTCATCGAGCATGAGCCGCAAATGCCCTCGCGGCAGGAGCGGCGGAAGGTAAGCGTCGCATCGATCTCGTTTTTGATCTTGATGAGGGCGTCGAGAACCATGGGGCCGCAGTTGCCACAATCCACCCAATAGGTGTCAACGCGTGGGTTGGCGCTATCGTCAGGATTCCAGCGATAGATTCGAAACTCCGTCCAGTCACCCTCAGAGCCTGGTGAATTCCACGTCTTTCCGGTCTCGACTTTGGAGTTCTTGGGAAGTGTCAGCTGAACCATGACCCGTGGCTTTCCTCTGCTGGCTGCGGGCGAATGCGCCTCTCCACATGCGGCTGTCGCGCTGCGGCTGTCAACGCCCGCAAGGCCCTGCAAATTGCGGTTCTTCGGCGCCCACCTATGTCCTTACCCCACACGATGCTTCTTCAGCTCACGCACCAGCTCAGTGAGCTTTGTCGCCACATCGGCGCCCGTCTCAACCGAGACCCTTAAGGTCGCGCGCGCTTGAATGACCTTGTTCAATCGCTCCTGCTGCTCTCCGAAACCGAAAAACAGCGTTTCAGGTGCATCGACCTCCCCATCCTCCACCGCCGACATCACGTCGACAGCATTTTGCGAGGCGAGCACCAGCATCGAGGCGACATCGTTGACAAGTTGCTGGAACAGCCGGGCGGCATCCGTTCCGACGCGCGGCCCATGCACGCCGAACTTCAAGGGCGAGGAGGCCGACGCACCCTCACCTGCGAACAGCTTCGGATTGCGTAGAAAACGGCGAAATATTTCCTGCAGTCCAAGACAGCACGTTTCCATGTCGCGCAGCGCCATTGAAGCTTTGCGCTTCGCTTTGGCGCGGTCCGGCGTCTTTTCCTGAGCCGACCAGTTGATGGTGGCGATCGATGCGATGGCGCCAAGAGCCGCCAGCGCCGGCAATACAACAGTGAACGGGTCGGGCGCCATGCGCGTTTCACCCACGCTCTCAAATAGAGCGCCAGGTTTGTTGTTCTGGTTCTTTCCGGGTTTGCTCCGCGGCCGTGAAAATCGCCCTCGCATACCTACTTGCCCCGCGCATAGACCTCGTTGCGCCTCATGCGCCCTTGCCGCAAGCAACGCAAGGGGGCGGGCCGCGCTCGCTCCAGCCGACGCGTGCCCAAATCCCGCACCACAGCCTCCGCCTCCAAGAGCCCCAGCTCACGGTCGTGCCCTGTTTTCGAGGCGTCATGCGACGAGCTTGGGCATGAACGAGAAATGAGGCCAAAAGTCTTGGGATTGCGCAGGACAGTGGTTGCAGGCGAGTTAGGTTGCAGTTGCGGCACGATCAGCCAATGCTGACGTTCTCATGCCACTCAAAATGTGTGAGCCACATGCCCCTTCCTAAAACGCCAGCATTAACCACCGACTGCGTTGTATTCGACGCGCAAGGCCGCGTGCTGCTCATCCGCCGCAAGAATCCGCCCTTTAAAGGCCAATACGCACTGCCAGGCGGCTTCGTCGATGTCGGCGAGACAGCTACGGACGCTTGCCGCCGCGAACTCAAAGAGGAGACAGGGATCGCAGCTCGGGCCCTAACTCTGGTCGGCGTCTACTCCGACCCTAATCGCGATCCGCGCGGCCACACGTGCTCGGTGGCGTTCCTAGCTCGCATCGACCACGCCGAGGCAAAGGCCGGTGACGACGCGGCGGCAACCGAATGGGTTGCGGATTGGCGATCCGTTACGCTGGCCTTCGACCACGCGCAGATCTTAGAAGATGCAGAACGCGCGCTGTCGCTAATGTGAAGCGCTAGGGTATGCCGAAAAGTTGTGGCACACCGGCATCGAGGCAGGTCTGCTGCACGCGAATGTCACTATACATGTACTGACAAAGGTTCTTCTTGTAGTTCGGATTGTTGCGGATCTTGGCCGCCGACGCTTTGAACCCCGACTTGCGTGCGACCTCTGCCAAGTACTGATCCTGACAATAGGGCGTGGCAATCCACTGGCCGCTCACGAGCTGACTTCCGCGGTTGCATTTAATGGCCGCGCTTGCCGGAGCTGCGAAGACAGCGGCAGCGAAGACGGCTGCGCAGCTTAAGCGCAGAGCAGCGGACATGGTCACGAGAACTTCCTCCAGTATCCAGCCCCCCGCAGTCTAATGCGAGCCTACTCAATGTATAATTGTATGCTTGGGTTGTCTTAGCGCAAGAGCATGAGCGCACACACGCTCATTCATCTTCGGGGAAAAATTTCAGCGTCCGCTTACAGCTGCTTTCCCACTCATTTTTCGTCATCCGAGTTTCTGAATCCCAATCCTTCATGCATGCCTCCAGGTCGGCGGCGGTCACGGGATCGTTTTTCTTAGCGTCTTCCAGGATGACCTCCGCCTCGTCCTTGGGCGCGGACTTGGATGCTGCGCCGCCAAAACTGGGCGCGACGCTACCACCGAGCAAGATAATCGCTGCAGCGAGGGCAAGAAGAGGAGAGGCGGTATACTCTTTCATGACACAGCCCTAAATTGCGTTACGGGAGCTAGACACGCTATCGCGCATTTTAGCTCCGCTGATTGAGCACGACCATACACGCGGTAACGTATGGTTTCACGAAAATCGGGCAGGCGAATTTAAGCTAAATTGTTTGCATTCGTGCCGCTGGACGAGCGCGGAAAACGGCAAGGCGCTTGATGGGCACCAGCCTGCCCATGTACGGCGGACGACCAGTCAGCCCCCGAGTAAACTTTATCGATGCGATAAACTTTTCTTATCTGAACATCACGCGATTGCGATTTCTGTTGATCACTTCAAGCTGCTATATCCCAGTTACTAAGGCGGGCCGGCGGTCCGCCAGTTATTCAAGAGGAGGAAGTCATGAAGGTTTGGAGCAAGCCTGCAGTTCGCGAGCAAGAAGTTGGCCTTGAGGTCACCTCGTATCTTCCGGCCGAGATCGACATCATCTAACGTCGATCCAACGGACTAAGTTTAAAGCGGCAGCCAAGTCTTGGCTGCCGCTTTTTCTCTGTGCCCAACGAACTGCCATTTCACCGGCCGTGTTGAAGCTGTGATCGTCGAGGGGTCAGTACACGCGCGGCTTAGGCTCGATGTATTTGACCTCGTTGGTCATGGTGTGCGTGTGAACCGGCCGATAGCCGAGCCGAACCGTCTTCGTGCCGTAGTCGGCCCAAGCGAGCGTGTGCTTCATCCAGTTGACGTCGTCGCGATCAGGGAAGTCTTCGCGTGCGTGCGCACCGCGGCTTTCCTCGCGATTTTCCGCACCTGTCACCGTTACCGCCGCTTGCGAAATCAAATTGTCGTATTCGAGCGTTTCGATGAGATCGGAGTTCCAAATGAGCGAACGGTCGGTAACGCGTATGTCGTCGGACGCTTTCCAGGTCTCGCCAATCTGGCGGACGCCTTCGGCCAGCACCGGACCGTCGCGGAAAACCGCGCAATGCGTTTGCATCGACTTCTGCATTTTGAGGCGCAGTTCGGCCGTGACCGTGCCCCCCTTGGCATAGCGGAAGCGATCAAGACGAGAGAGCGCAAGGTCGGCTGCGTCACGCGTCAGCTCGGGCTGAGGGGTGCCCGGTTCGATGGTCTCGGCGCAGCGCAAACCCGCGGCCCGGCCGAAAACGACTAGGTCGATAAGCGAGTTGGAACCCAAACGGTTGGCCCCGTGGACCGAGACGCAGGCCGCCTCACCAATCGCCATGAGACCGGGAACGACGCGATTAGGGTCGCCATCGACGCTGGTGAGAACCTCGCCGTGGTAGTTCGTTGGGATACCGCCCATGTTGTAGTGCACGGTAGGCAGCACAGGGATGGGATGGCGGCGTAGATCGACACCGGCAAAGACCATTGCGCTTTCGGTGATGCCCGGCAGTCGCTCGGCCAAGATGTTTGGGTCGAGATGGTTGAGGTGCAGGTAAATATGGTCCCCGTCGTCCCCGTAACCGCGCCCTTCCCGGATCTCAATCGTCATCGACCGTGAGACGACGTCGCGCGAGGCGAGATCCTTGGCGTGTGGCGCATAACGCTCCATGAAGCGCTCGCCTTCACAGTTGGTGAGGTAGCCGCCTTCACCGCGCGCGCCTTCCGTGATGAGGACACCAGCACCATAGATGCCTGTGGGGTGGAACTGCACAAACTCCATATCTTGCAATGGCAGCCCAGCACGCAGCACCATGGCGTTGCCGTCGCCGGTGCAAATGTGTGCAGAGGTACACGAGAAGTAAGTGCGGCCGTAACCGCCTGTCGCCAGAATGGTCTTTGCGGCGCGAAACTGATGGATCGACCCGTCCTCAAGAGACAGGGCAATGACGCCACGGCAGGCGCCGTCCTGGTCCATTAGCAAATCGATGGCGAAGTA
This sequence comes from Hyphomicrobium sp., assembly GCA_030609245.1. Taxonomy (GTDB): domain Bacteria; phylum Pseudomonadota; class Alphaproteobacteria; order Rhizobiales; family Hyphomicrobiaceae; genus Hyphomicrobium_A. The sequence continues at coordinate 6,410 of JAUWCP010000027.1, read as the reverse complement.
CTCGATGAAAAACTCGGCCGAGTAGCGCAGCGACTGCCCATAGAGCGTGTGCAGCATGGCATGACCGGTGCGATCGGCCGCCGCGCACGTGCGTTGCGCCGGCGGGCCTTCACCAAAATTTGTCGTCATGCCCCCGAACGGACGCTGATAGATGCGGCCGTCCTCGGTGCGGCTAAAAGGGACGCCGTAGTGCTCCAGCTCATAAACGGCGGCAGGCGCCTGGCGGCACAGGTATTCGATGGCGTCCTGGTCACCGAGCCAGTCGGCGCCCTTAACCGTATCGTACATGTGCCAGCGCCAGTCGTCGGGACCCATATTGCCCAGCGCTGCGGCGACTCCACCTTGCGCTGCAACCGTGTGCGAGCGTGTGGGAAACACTTTGGTGACACAGGCCGTCTTCAAACCCGCTTCCGCGCAACCGAGCGTTGCCCGCAACCCTGCCCCGCCAGCGCCGACAACGACCACGTCGTAGGTATGGTCGATGATGGGATAGGCTTTGCCGACAACGCCAGGCGCCGTTTCGCTTGCTTTACCGTTTGTTCTTTTCTGACGCTTCTTCGCCATCCCACCTACGCCCCGAAGCTCAATTTCAGCACCGCAAAAATCGCAATCGCCGCCACAGCGAATGCAAACAAGGTGTTTGCCAGCAGCAGAAGCATCTTTACGCCCTCGCCGTGCACATAATCCTCAATGATGACTTGCATACCGATGCGCATATGTACGGCAACCGACAACACCAGAACGATGAGCGCGGTTGCGACGAGCGGATGCGAAAGCGTCGCTTTGACGCTTGCCAAGTCCGCGCCGGCGAGACTGGCGATCAGCCAGATGAGAAACGGCGCAAGGATCAAGTTGGCAACGGCTGTAAGGCGCTGCTTTAAGAAAAGGCCGACGCCTTCCCTGGCCGAGCCCAGGCCACGCGCGCGTTTGAGTGGGGTAATCATCGTCATAGCGAGAACCACCCCCGCTCGAAGGCTACATAGAGCCAAAGGCCCGCCGTCAGCATCACCGACAGGATAATCGTGCCCCACGACAGGAAATCGACGGTCGGTATGTCCAGGCCTGAACCGCTGTCCCAAACGAAGTGCCGGATGCCGCCGATCATGTGGTGGATCAGCGCCCAAGTGCAGCCAATAAGAACGATCACGCCGAGCCAGGTGGCGAAGAGGCCGTTGACGAACGCGAAATAGTCCGGGCCCGCAGCAGCCGCGAACAACCACCACGCGAGCAGGAGCGAGCCGAAGTAAAGCCCCACGCCGGTTATGCGATGCAGGATCGACATCACCATGTTGATGTGCAGGCGATAGATTTGCAGGTGCGGCGACAGCGGCCGCTGTTGCGGGTGCTGCTCGGAACGCCCTTCTGCCATCGGTATTGCCTCTTTGTTCAATCCGCATCGCGTTGTAGCGTGGTGAGGCACGGGCGGCAATTCGCCAAACGCCTCAGGGCAGCGCGCTTACAGACGCCCGTCGCAATCATCGTGGTAGCAGCACCCAAACGTCGAGGTCGAGGAGCACACCCTCTTCGTACTGTCCGTCCTCTCGCTTCAACGGGAAGTTGGCGCAATTGCGGTCCTTCACTGCGACGAGGCGGGTACGCAGGGCACCAACGTCATTGCGCCCCGGCAGCTCGGCCTTCTCCAACACCTCCGACCAAGCATAGACTGTGTCCCCGGCAAAGCACGGCGACACGTGCCGGCCGCCGTTGATCGCAGCCAGGTGGAACGCGTTAGCAAGTCCGTTGAAAGACAATGTGCGGGCAAGCGAGATGATGACGCCACCATAGACGATGCGCTTACCGAAGCGCCCCTTGGCCTCGGTGTGCTGGTTGAAGTGGACCTTGGCGGTGTTCTGGTAGAGCCGGGTTGCGATTTGATGCTCGGCTTCTTCGAGCGTCATGCCGTCGACGTGGTCGATGCGCTCGCCGGGCTCGTAATCACCCCAACGATAAGATGAGCCGGCGAGATCGAAATTGTATTCGGCAATATCGAGGCGGGGCACAGCGCTGCCGATTTCGGCAGGGTCCACTTGTTTTGCCAGCTCGGGCACGATTGCCTCGGGCGCGGGCGAGGCTTTATCGCGTTTTCTCACCATGACCCAGCGGGTGTATTCCAGCACCACTTCATTGTTCTGGTTGCGGCCGGTCGAGCGGACGTAAACCGTGCCTGTTTCGCGATTGGAGTTTTCCTTCACGCCGATGACTTCGGAGACCGAGCTTAGCGTATCACCGGGATAAACCGGTTTGAGAAAGCGGCAGTTGGCGTAGCCGAGATTGGCGATGGCGTTGAGCGAGATATCGGGCGTCGTCTTGCCGAAGACCACATGGAAGGTAAGAAGATCGTCAAGCGGTGAGCGCGGATAGCCGATGGCCTTGGCAAATGCGTCCGATGACTGGACGGCGAAACGCGTGCCATAAAGGCTCGTATAAAGTGCGACATCGCCAACGGTGACAGTGCGCGGCGTGGCGTGCTTGATCTCCTGCCCGAAGCGGAAATCTTCGAAAAAGTTGCCGGGATTGGTCTTGGTCGATGTCATTGGACGGGGTGTGCCTCTTCGGATGCTGACGGCCCGGTGCCGATTAGTCCGAAAAGGATGCCTCTGTCGACCACCTTTTTGCTACAGCGGCTGGAATAACGCTCAGAACTAGGCCGCCTCGGCGCTTTGCATCGTGTCAATGGCGTCGGCAATGGCGACGGTACGCTCGGCCATAGTGAGGTGTAGACGCTCCACCATCTTGCCGTCGACAGTAATGACGCCCTTGTGGTCGTTCTCGGGCTTGTCGAAAGCGGCGATGATCGCGCGCGACCAAGTGACCTCCTCGCCTGTGGGCGAAAATATCTCGTTGCAGGGTGTGACTTGAGAGGGATGGATAAGCGTTTTGCCGTCCATGCCGAGCGTGCGGCCATGCTCACATTCTTCGCGGAAGCCCTTGTCATCACGAAAATCGTTGTAGACGCCGTCGAGAATGTCGAGGCCGAAAGCGCGAGCGGCCACGAGAGTCATGGCGAGCCACGGCACGACGGCGATGCGGTTGTGCAAAGCGCGAGCGCGCGATTCCTTCAAAAGGTCGTTGGTGCCCATGACGAGGCACGCAAGGCGATGTTCCGGTTCAGCGCCAAGGGCTGCGATCTCGCGCGCGTTGAGCATCGACTTGGGCGTTTCCATCATCGCCCATAGACGCGTCTTGCCCGGCGCGTGAACCGAGCCCAAGACTTTCGCCGCCGTGACGATATCGCCCGGTTGCGACACCTTCGGTACCAAGATCGCATCCGGGGCAGCGGCGACCGCGGCGCGCAGATCGTCCATGCCCCAAGGGGTTTCGATCGCATTGACGCGTATGACGAGTTCACGGTGTCCATAGCCACCGGCTTTCACAGCGACGCATACGCTATCGCGTGCTTGGGCTTTCGCCTCCGGCGCGACGGAGTCTTCCAGATCCAGGATAAGAGAGTCCGCGGGAAGGGTCTTACCCTTCTCAAGCGCGCGCTTGTTGGCGCCTGGCATGTAGAGCACGCTGCGACGTGGACGAACTTGCATGAGCGCTCTCTCCACAAGTTGTGCGTCGCACAATAGCGCGAGCCAGCGTCAAGGCCAAGCCTCAATGAGTATTCCACAGGCTCTTGGCGGAAACGCCCAGCTTGGGCACAGTGGCGTTACAGCCTGATCGTTTCACTTGGACGCGCTCAAGCGTTCCAAGTGAAACGTGAATCAGTCTCTACACTTCTGATTTGGAGTAAGATTCACGTTCTTGTAAGAGGCCTCCCGGGCCGGGCCAGCAATCCCATCAAGAACGATCTTGCTCTAGGAGAGCGAACACGCCAATGGCTCGCGTCCTCGCACTTTCTTCCCATGTCGCCCACGGGTCTGTCGGGCTTGCTGCAATCGTTCCGGCGTTGCAATGGCTGGGGCACGAGGTCACGGCGCTGCCAACGGTGATCCTATCGAACCACCCCGGTTATGGCCGCTTCTCCGGCGAGCAGGTGTCTCCCGCCGGCCTCGACATGATGATCGACTCATTGGAGGCAAACGGGTGGCTGGACGGCATCGATGCCGTTTTAACGGGCTATCTGCCGTCCCCCGGCCACGTCGCAACAGCGAGTTCAGCCGTACAACGAGTGCGCAGCGCCAATCCGAGCGCGTTGTTCTATTGCGATCCCGTGCTCGGCGACGACCCCAGGGGGCTCTATATCGATGCGTCTGCTGCCGCGGCCCTGCGCGATGAGCTTTTGCCGCTCGCCGACCTCGCCGTGCCCAATCGCTTCGAGCTTGCTTGGCTTTCGGGGGAAAGCGTGGACAGCCTGGAGCACGCGGTCGACGTCGCACGCAAGCTTCCGGTTCCAGTGACGCTTGCAACGTCCCTTGCCGTCACAGGCTCGTCGCTCGGAACCGTGCTGATCGAGGAGGACCGCTCGACCGCCTGCACGGTGACTTGGCGTGAGGGGGTCGGACACGGCACCGGCGATCTCATGTCCGCTTTATTCCTAGGACACACTTTGAAGGGCCTGGCCGGCGCCGAGGCGCTTGCCCTGACGGTCGCACAGGTGGAAGCGACGATCCTGGCGAGCCCCCGCGGGGCCGAATTGTCGCTAGCCGCGGCGGCTGCTAAATGGAGCCGAGCCGACCCATTGGCCATTGAGGTACTCTAATTCCTATTATTGGCGTGGACTGATATTGCGAGGCGTCGCGCATTGTGCGGCGCTTTGATCAATATTTAGACTTGAACACGGCCGGAATGGGAGCCAAGAGCATCAAACGGAACACTGCGAGCTGAGGGCGCTGATGGAAAAGAAACAGTACCGCAAATTCGAGGGCGCGCTGGCGTTCGTCAAACACGAAGCCTTCGCCCCTATAATATTGCTGTCTGCTGCGATTCTCGCGCTCCTGCTCCAAAACTCGCCGTTAAGCTGGCTTTATGACTCGCTGCTGCACACGCCGGTCACGGTGGGCGTCGGCGCACTGATGATCGATAAACCGCTGCTGCTGTGGATCAACGACGGCTTGATGGCCTTGTTTTTCTTTCTCGTCGGTCTTGAGATCAAACGCGAACTTGTGGTGGGCGAGCTATCAAAGGCAAAGCAGGCGGCGCTCCCCTTCATCGCGGCCGTCGGCGGCATGCTCGTACCGGCCCTCATCTACGTTTTCATCAACTGGACCGACGACATCGCGCTGAACGGCTGGGCTATCCCCGCCGCGACTGACATCGCGTTTGCGGTCGGCGTCCTAGCCCTCCTCGGATCGCGCGTGCCGCCAGCGCTGAAAGTCTTCCTGCTGGCGTTGGCAATCATCGACGACCTCGGGGCCATCATCATCATCGCGTTTTTCTATACCGCAGACCTCTCCGCGGCCGCGCTGGGCTTGGCCGCAGTCGGCATCGCGGTACTCGTTATGCTCAATTTGCGCGGCGTGACGCGCGTTGCGCCCTATGCGCTCGTCGGGCTTTTCATCTGGATATGCGTGCTGAAGTCGGGCGTTCACGCCACGTTAGCCGGCGTCGTAACGGCGCTGGCGATCCCGCTCGTGCCAGCTCCGGGCGACCAACGCAGCCTTCTCGTCAAGCTTGAGGAGAACCTTCACCCGTGGGTGAACTACGGCGTGCTGCCTATTTTTGCGTTCGCCAACGCCGGTGTATCGCTCGCCGGCATGTCGATCGACAAGGTGTTCGGGCCTATTCCCATGGGAATCGCGCTTGGGCTCTTCCTCGGCAAGCCGATCGGCATTTTCAGCTTCTCCTATGCCGCGATTCGCTCTGGACTCGCGGGCAAACCGCAGGGGGCGAACTGGACGCAAATAGTCGGCGTGGCGTGGCTTGGCGGCATTGACTTCACGATGAGCTTGTTTATCGGCATGCTCGCCTTCGTGGATGTAGAGCGCGCTGCGGACATCCGCATAGGCGTTCTGCTCGGCTCGATTGCCTCAGCGATCGTCGGCTATATGGTGCTGAAATGGGCCGCTACGCCTATTGTGCGCGAAAAGGCCGTCGCAACGTGACGGCGCGGGTGGAAGGCTGATTAGAGCCTGATCGTTTCACTTGGAAACGCTTGGTGCGTCCAAGTGAAACGTGAATCACGTCTCTACCCTTTTGATTTAGGGTCTAGACCCTAGAGCAAGATTCACTTATCTGCCGGGGGCCTTCTGGGCTTGGTGAGTGGTTCCATCAAGAACGATCTTGCTCTAGAGCCTGATCGTTTCACTTGGAAACGCTTGGTGCGTCCAAGTGAAACGTGAATCAGTCTCTACACTTTTGATTTAGAGCAAGATTCACTTATCTGTTGGAGACGTACCGGGCGAAGGCTGAGTGATTCCATCAAGAACGATCTTGCTCTAGGAGGCCACCTTGTCAGCCTGCGCAGCTTTGCCTCCCGCTGCCTGGCGCTGGTGATATTTCTGCAATAGTCCCTCCCACTCGATCTC
>JAUWCP010000113.1 GCA_030609245.1 Hyphomicrobium sp. | reverse complement strand
TGCGGAGCGCGACGTCACCAGTGGCGGTCTTGCTCATCGAGCGATGGGCGGCGCGGGCGTTCGCCCGTGCGCTTTGGCAGGATCGCCACGAAGATAAGCAGCGGCGGCAAGACGAGACACCACGCGATCCAGAACGAATAGTCGCGGTTCTTGATGCCTGCCAGTACCCCGCCGAGCACGGCCGCCGAGATGGCGATCAAGCCCCAGATGGCGATCCATCCCACCAAATTGATATCGCCCGTCAAATCCATGACTGCTTTTCCTCCAGGGGCGGTAAGAGCCCAGGTTCACCCCACCCTAACCGTCGCCATTCCCCCTTGCGCAGCACTGTGGCGAAATCAAGCGTTTTTGCCTGCTCAGACCCTCAATCGCCCTGCTCAGGCCCTTAACCGCCCTGCTCGAAGTCGAGGCCGATATCGAGGACGGGCGCCGAATGCGTCAGGGCCCCGACAGAGATCAGATCGACGCCCGTCTCGGCGATGGCGCGTACCGTATCAAGATTAACCCCGCCCGATGCCTCAGTAATGGCGCGACCGGCGACCTCAGCCACCGCCTCCTTCAGGGTTGCGACCGGCATATTATCGAGCAGCACCGCGTCCGGTTTGTGGGCCAGCGCTTCACTAAGCTCCGCAATGGTTGCGACCTCGATCTCGACTTTGACCATATGGCCGGCACGTTCGCGCGCTTTGTTGAGTGCTGCACCAATGCCGCCTGCTGCGATGATGTGATTGTCTTTGATGAGGATTGCATCGAATAGACCGAAGCGGTGATTGAGGCCGCCGCCGGCGCGCACGGCAAGCTTCTCGAATGCCCTTAGTCCCGGCGTCGTCTTGCGCGTATCGATGATCTTGGCGCGTGTGCCCGAGATCTTGTTCATGTAACTGCTGGTAAGCGTGGCGATGCCGCTCATGTGGCCGAGAAAGTTCAACGCGACTCGTTCGGCAGTGAGAAGGGCGCCGGCCTCTCCGGCAACGCGCGCGATTTTCTGGCCCGCTTGGACGCGTTCGCCATCCCGTATGAGAACTTCGAAGTCAACGTTCTCATCGAGCGCCCGAAACGCCGCCTCGGCTATTTGCAGGCCCGCGACGACGCCGGGCTTGCGCGCCGCGATAGCGCCGGCCGCTCGCGCGCCGGGCGCAACGGTCGCCACGGTCGTGATGTCGCCAGCGGAGCCTAGGTCCTCTGCCAGCGCTTCGGCAACGACCTTTGCAACGAGCAGTTCGGGAAGCCTTAGATCGGGTCCGGCCACGCTCATTGGCCGGCTCCTGCTTGCCCTGGCACAGAAGGCGCAGGCGTTGCGTGCTGCAGCTGGGTATCGCCAACTTCGCAAAGGGTTAGGAAACTGCGTTGCGCGAGCGCCAGTTTCGGTTCGGGGAAGTCGCTGCGGTCATGTGCGCCGCGGCTTTCCTCACGCCTCAGCGCGCTCGTGGCAATGAAGCGCGCCGCCAACGCCAAGTTGGCAAGCACAATGTCCGCGCCAGCGCTGTCTTCGATGCCGGTGAGAATCTCGACGGCTCCGGTGAGCCCCGCCGCGTCGCGCACAACGCCGACATGTTGCGTCATCGTGCGGCGCAACCGTTCTAGCGTTGCGGCTTGGTCGCCGGGTGCACCAGCACGGGAGGCAACGATACGCTTCGGCTCCACCATCGGCACCCGGCGCGCGATGCGGTCGAGGTTGCGAATGCTTGTCGCCACGCGCGCGCCGAAGACGACGGCTTCGAGCAGTGAGTTTGATGCGAGCCGGTTGGCGCCGTGCAGTCCGGTTGCCGCAACTTCGCCGACCGCCCATAGCCCTGAGACGTTCGTGTGTCCGCGCGCGTCTGTGGCAACCCCGCCCATATGGTAATGCGCCGCCGGTGCCACGGGAATGAGTTCCGTCACGGGATCGATACCTGCGGCCTGACAGTGCGCGTAGACGGTTGGGAAGAACTTGGGGAAACGGTCGCCAATCGCCGCGCGGCAATCAAGAAAGGCGCCGCGCCCGGCGGTAAGTTCGGCATAAACACCGCGGGCCACGATATCGCGCGGGCTGAGCTCGCCGCGTTCATCCAAATGCTTCATGAAACGCTCGCCCTGGCCATTGACAAGGATCGCGCCTTCGCCACGCAATGCTTCGGTGGCAAGCGGTGCCGGGGCAGCGCCAACGTCAAGTGCGGTGGGGTGGAACTGAACAAATTCGGCGTCGCTAATGACAGCACCTGCGCGCGCGGCCATCGCTATGGATTCACCACGCGCATAGGCCGGGTTTGTCGTCACCGAAAAGAGGCCGCCGATGCCGCCCGTCGCGAGCACCACAGCGCACGCGGGCACGAATTCATAATTGCCGTTGCCATAACTGTCAGGGCGAACGAGCCGTACGCCTTCCACCCGGCCATCAGAGACGATCAGGTCATCGGCCTCGTAACCTTCGAGCACGCGGATGGAGGGCGTTCGCTTCACCGCAGCGATCAAGGCCTGCATCATCGCAGCGCCCGTGCTGTCGCCTAACACCCGCAAGATGCGCCGCCTGGAATGGGCAGCTTCCTTGCCGAGCATGAGCTGCCCTTGTGCGTCGCGATCGAAGGAGACACCGAAGCCCAGAAGGTCGGCAATGCGCGCTGGGCCTTCCTCGGCGACAAACCGCGCCACCTCGGTGTCGACAAGGCCAGCACCGGCGGCGATCGTGTCTGCGGCATGCAGCGTCGGGCTGTCGTCTCCACCTACCGCCGCGGCGATCCCGCCCTGCGCCCAGGCCGACGAGGTCCCTCGACTCAATGGGGTCGCGGCCAGCACGGTGACGTGCATGGGGGCAAGCTTCAAAGCGGTGAAGAGACCAGCCAGTCCCGCCCCGACAATGACCACGTCACCGCGGTCGCCAAGCTTGTTCTCACGAGCGGGCTGGAAATTCGATCGGCGTGCGCTGTCGACCTTCGAATCCATAAACATCACTTTGGAAGAACCGGCGGCTAGCTTCAGCGCATCAGTTCGTCAGGTTTATCATGCGCTCAACCGCGCGCCGCGCTTTCTCGGCCACTGCTGGATCGATGGTCACTTCGTGACGCATGTCGCGAAGGGCTTCGTAGATGTTCTCCAAGCTGATGCGCTTCATATGCGGGCACAGGTTGCACGGGCGGATGAACTCTACATCCGGCACTTCGGCGGCCACGTTGGAACTCATCGAGCACTCTGTGATCAGTGCCACCTTGCGCGGGTGATTGGTCTTCACCCAATTGATCATGGCCGACGTTGAGCCGGTAAAGTCGGCGACGTTCAAGACGTCAGGCGGGCATTCGGGGTGCGCAATGATCTTGGTGCCGGGATCGGCTGCGCGGATCTCCTCGATGTCTTTCGCCGTGAAGCGTTCGTGCACCTCGCAGTGTCCCTTCCAGGCGATGATCTCTACGTCAGTTTGGGTCTGCACGTACTTGGAGAGGTACTCATCGGGGATGAGCAGTACGCGCGGTGCACCGAGGCTTTCGACGACCTTTACCGCGTTGGATGAGGTGCAGCAGATGTCGCATTCGGCCTTCACGGCAGCCGAGGTGTTGACGTACGTGACGATCGGCACGCCGGGATAGGCCTGGCGCAACATGCGCACGTCTTCCGGCGTGATGGAGTCTGCCAGCGAGCAGCCTGCTTTCAGATCAGGGATCAGCACGGTCTTGTCGGGGCTCAGAAGCTTGGAGGTCTCCGCCATGAAATGTACGCCGGCCTGCACGATGACTTCGGCGTTCGTCCGTGCCGCCTCCTTGGCGAGCTGGAGCGAATCCCCGCGGAAGTCGCCAACGCAATGGAAGATCTCCGGCGTCATATAGTTGTGCGCCAGTACGACCGCGTTGCGCTGTGCTTTGAGGGTGTTGATTGCCTTGATAAGCGGTGCGTAGTGCGGCCACTCCATAGGTGTGACAATGTGCTTCACACGCGCATAGAGGGGCTCCAGCTCCGCCGCGAGTGCCGGTGTGAACGCAGGCAGCTCGTGCTCAGGCAATGGGCCGCCTGGAACGTTGGGCCGGCTGTGTATCTCGCTGGCGCGGGCTTCCACAAAATTCATTGCGCGCTCCTACTTGTATCATATACTCATTCTGAGTATATGAGGGCCGTGAAAGGAACCGGCCTCCGCCGGTTACCCCCTATATAATGCTCAGAATGAGTATTCTGAAGACGGCTCAAGAATACGTTATCTGGCGTAAAGAGGCCAGAGATGATTGCGCGCAAGCGGCTAAGGGTCCGCGTGTTTAGGTCGAAACCCCAAACCCGAGATCCGAAGGCCGACGCCTCAACTCTTGCCGGGTTTCACACGCACGCCAGGCGCCGGACGCTCCAACAAAACTTCACGTCTGAAGCGGAAGAGCTTTGCCGGGCGGCCGCCGGTTCGCATCCGAACCTCACCTGTTGGCTCCACGAGCCCCGCACCCTCAACGAGGCGGCGGAAGTTTTGCTTGTGCAGATGCGGACCGAGGATGGCTTCGACCGTTCTTTGCAACTCATAGAGCGTGAATTCGCCGGGCATGAGTTCAAAGATCACGGGCCGGTATTTGATCTTGGCCCGCACACGTCCGATGGCCGTAGCTAGAATGCGCCGGTGGTCGAACCGCATTGGTGTTCCCAGCCGCGGTCGCTCTTGCCAGGTCTTCGCCGAATCACGTCCATCGCGGGCAGCCTCGTCGACAAGCCCCGCCTCGTAGAGCAGCTCGAAGCGCTCGAGAACCTTTTCTTCGTCCCAGCTCGCGCCGTCAAAGCCGAAGCAGATGCGCACGCGCTCTTGTCGGCTAACAGGTTGCGTTGATGACACGGGCGTCGCTGGACGCGATGCCCAATCACGCAACCGCGGTTCGATAACGGTTTCCAGGATGGCAGGACGACCTTGGCGCCAATCCTCCCAAGGGAAATAATAGTACCAGCTGTTCCAAGAGCCGCGCGCGAGTTCGAGCGAGGACTTGGCCTCAGTCAGCGCGAGATATCCAATTGAAACAACGCGCGGCCCAACGTCGCCGGAGTCGGTACTCCGCCCCCGGTCACCAAAGGTATAGAGCTGCTCGGCGTAGCCGAGTTCCACACCCGTTTGCGCGTGAACCCAATCTCTCAGCCCGATTTCGAACGTGCGATGCTCGCGCGGCGAGAACGGGCCGAATGGAAGTCCGTCCGTGGCCCCCGCCACGTCCGGTTCGCCTCTTATAATGAGGGCGACAGGTTCGTTGTTCGCTACCGCTACGATGGCAGCGTTTAATCCGATTTCCACAGATGCCAGCTCGCTGCGCGGTGTTAGCGCGACGATGCGATCAGCTGAGACAGCCGAACGCCTGAGCTCGGTAGGCGAGTTCATATCTATGCTCCAATTTTCTTGGAGCCCCCCAATTCGCAATGCGTTAAACGCCGATCATGGCGGTTTTCGGATCGACCGCGCCGTCTAGTATTATGCTCTGGTTGAACTTATCATGCACTAGGCGGGGTTCATCTGTCATCCATAAGAGCGCGAAATCTGGCCAGAAACCGCTGCTGAGCGGGTTCTGCCTGAACCGGCATAAGGTTCTGAAGGGCGTTCATTAATTCGCTTCGCAGGCCTTCTGGCTGCCCGAAAAAAATTGTGGCCTCGCCCTCATCGAAGCCGGCAAGCTGAGTTGCCTCGTAGAAGGCGGCAATTCGATCGGCGGTTTTGATCTCGGATTGAATGGTCTGCGGCAGCTCAGCTGGAAGTCCGAATCGCTCGTGGATCGCTGCAAGCAGCCTCAACTCGAATGCCTTGTAGTTGAGGCCGATGGCGTTCTTGAACGGACTGATGAGGTCACCGACGACATACTCCGACGCGTCGTGCAGCAGCGCGGCGAGGCGCCAGCGGGGCGGCCAATCTCCGTTGCGCCCACTTGCGATCTCCTCAACCACGAGTGCGTGCTGCGCCACTGAGAAGGCATGGCTGCCAAGCGTTTGACCGTTCCAGCGTGCGACGCGCGCGAGCCCGTGGGCGATGTCCTCGATTTCGATATCGTCTGGCGAGGGGTTTAGAAGGTCGAGGCGGCGGCCGGACAGCATGCGTTGCCAGGCGCGCTTGGGTGGGGCGTCTGTGGGCTTCGTGGTCTTCTTCATACGCGGGGCCTTAGTGGATTGAGCGAGACCGCTGCAACTTGGCGCACGGCGTGTGGCGATGACAATCGACGAGATGGTCGTTCACCATGCCGACCGACTGCATGAATGCATAAAGCGTCGTCGGTCCAACGAAACGGAAGCCTTCCGCTTTCAACGCTTTCGACATGCGTCCCGATAGTTCCGTTTGGGCGGGTACGTCGGCCATCGCCTTGTAACGATTTTGGATCGTGCCCGCCTCAAGAAAGCCCCACAAGAATTCGCTAAGCGACGTGCGCTCAGCAAGCCGCGCATAGACTTGTGCATTGCTTATTGTTGCCTCGATCTTTGCGCGGTTGCGCACGATGCCTTCGTCCTTCATCAGGCGTGCAATGTCTCTAGGCCCAAAGCGGGCCACGCGCTCGGGTGCGAAGCCGGCAAATGCGCGCCGAAAGTTCGGGCGCTTTCGAAGAATCGTCAACCAGGATAGGCCCGCCTGGAATCCTTCCAGTGCGAGCTTTTCAAATAGCGCGCGGTCGTCCGTTAGTGGCACGCCCCATTCCTCATCGTGATAGCGCTGATATTCCGCATCGGCGATGCCAGCCCACGGGCAGCGTTTGAGAGATTTGCTGTGTGTAGAACTCATGCCGGTGCGCTCGGGTCTTTCGCACTTGGTCCGAAGTGCGCCCAGTTTGGCAGCTCAATGCGCACGGGCACCTCACCGGCATACAGGCCCGCACCCCTTCCACTCATTTCGGCGGCGCGATCGAGTCGCAACAATGCGAGACCGCGTGTCCCGGCCGTTGAGCCAAGCAGGCCAATCGTCACGCCGCCCGCAACGATATCGGCTCCCGACGCCGGCAGCGCTGTTTCGCCGATCACCGGCACGACACGCCGGCGCGCAGTCCCGCGGTTTGCCATGCGCGAGATGACCTCCTGGCCCACATAGCAACCCTTCTCGAAGGACACACCGTGCAATTGGTCGAAGAGTGCCTCGTGCGGGAACGCGTCACCGAATGCATAGTCCTTGCCGCCTTCGGGCACGCCGAGCGCGATCCGGTGTGCGTGATAGTCGTCCTGCGTTGCGCTGTTGGCGTCTTCGCCCCCGAGGGCCCAGTCGGTGTGCATGGTCACCAGCTCGCGAAAGCCCATGTCGGGCAAGCGCGGATCCGCGAACCAAAGCGGCGGCTTGCCACCGTGGCGCAATTCGTAAGGTCCACCCCAAAAGGTGGCCACCGTATAGTCGGCCGATGCATCCTGAATCTCGGCCTTCACGCGCAGTTTGTAGAGGTTGAGCCGGTCGGAGAGCTCGGCCGTCTTGTCCCGGGCGGTTTCGAT
>JAUWCP010000102.1 GCA_030609245.1 Hyphomicrobium sp. | reverse complement strand
ATCGAGAAGCTCCATGATCTGCTCATCGACCGGCTTAAGGCCGTGGCGTGAATCGATCAGCAAGAAGACGCGCGCCAACGTCGCGCGGCCTTTGAGATAGTCTGCGACAAGTTCGGTCCAGGCCGCGACCTTTTCCTTCGGCGCCTTTGCGAAGCCGTAGCCCGGCATGTCGACAAGATAAAGGGGCACATTTCCGGCGTTGAAGAAGTTGAGGTCCTGTGTGCGGCCCGGTGTGTTCGACGTGCGCGCTAAACCGTTCTGACGCACGAGCGCGTTGAAGAGGCTTGACTTGCCGACATTGGAGCGGCCCGCAAATGCCACTTCAACGCGGTCAGCGGGCGGCAGGAACTCCAAGGCGGGGACACTCTTGAGGAAGCGCCAGGGCCGTTCAAAGAGCCGTTCACCAGCGGCTAGATTGGAAGTGTCTGGCTCGGCCATGTTCGGTATTACGCATGGAGCGCTGTTTATGGGTCCTTAGGACCGTTTGTCTTTCGCGTCGGTCTTTGCAGCGGGTTGCTGTTTTTCATTGTCAACGGTCTTGGCAGTTTTGTCTTCTTGCTCATCAGTTGTGGCGTTGGACGCCTGCAAGCCTTGCAGTCTCTCTTTTGCCGCGCTCATAAGGTGGTTACTCAAGCTGGCAATGGGGCGGAAGGTGCGTTCAATATTGCCCAAGAGATGGATTTCGACGCCATGCTTTCTCATGATGTACGACTGCTGCGCTAACGAGAGCGTATTGCTCCAAGCCCAGTAGATGACGAGCCCGGCGGGGAACGAGGCCAACAGGAATGTGAACAGCACGGGCATCCAAGTGAAGATCTGTTGCTGAATGGGGTCGGGCTGCTGCGGGTTGAGCTGCATTTGCAGCCACATGGTTATGCCCATCAACAGTGGCCATACGCCGATGTGCAAGAAATCTGGCACCGCAAACGGCAGAAGCCCAAACAGGTTGAATAGTGATGTCGGATCGGGTGCCGAGAGATCCTGGATCCAGCCGAAGAACGGTGCGTGGCGCATGTCGATTGTGACGTACAGCACTTTATAGAGCGCGAAGAACACTGGTATCTGCAATAGAATTGGCAAGCAGCCCGAGATCGGGTTCACCTTCTCCTTTTTGTACAGAGCCATCAGCTCTTGCTGCTGGCGCATCTTGTCGTCTTTGTAGCGCTCGCGGAGCTGCTCCATCTGCGGCTGCAGCTTTTTCATTTTTGCCATAGAGGCGAATTGCTTGTTGGCGAGCGGGAAGAAGGCAAGGCGCACCAGCACGGTGAGGATCAGAATGGTGACACCGAAGTTGTGCACGACCGAATTGATGGACTCCAACAGGTAGAACAGCGGCTTGGTGATAAACTTTAAGTAGCCCCAATCGATCATCAGATCGAATTTCTCGATGTTGAGATCGGTCTGGTAACGCTCGATAATGCTGGCTTTTTTGGCGCCGGCGTAAAGGTGAGCTTCGACGCCCTGGCTCTGCCGCGGCGCGATTGTAACGGGCTGGCGCAGATAATCTGTCTGATAGGACGGTTTGTCCGCGGCCGACGCCGGCTCGTGACCAGAGAATTGAGCTTGGAAAGTCTCGGTCTGATTGGGAACGAGAGCTGAGGCCCAGTACTTGTCGGTGAAGCCGAGCCACCCGCCCGTCACCTGCTTAAACGTCTTTGTTCCGTCTTCCTCCACGGCATCGGAGTAGCTGATTTCTTGCAGCCCCTCCTCGCCGATCACGCCGATCAGGCCCTCATGCAGGATGAAGAACCCCTCGACCTTAGGTGTGCCATAGCGGTGGATGCGCGCGTAGGGCGTCAGCGTGACGCTTTCGCTCGACTTGTTCTCGACCGCGTCGGCGACCTTGAACATGTAGTCGTCGTCGATGGAGATTGTGCGTTTGAAGATGAGGCCTTGCTCATTGTTCCAGGTGAGCGTCACCGGATTTGTCGGCGTCAACGGCGCGTTGCTCCCCGCCTGCCACAACGTTTCACGATCGGGCAATTTGTGCGGCGAGCCGCCCTGCTGCACCCAACCGTATTCGGCGAAGTAGGGCGCCGGGCTGTTCGCCGGTGAGAACAGCACAACGTGGGGGCTAGTTGGATCGACGGTCTCGCGGTACTTCATCAGAGTCAGATCGTCGATGCGCCCGCTCTTCAGCGCGATCGAGCCCGTCAATGAGGGCGTCTCGATAGCGAGCCGCGGTGACGCCGCAAGCGCCTGCTTGCGCGTCTCGGCGGGTGCAGGCGGTGCGGCCGCGCCGGGCACGGCGCCTTCGCGCATAGCGACGGGCGACTGTGATTTGGTCCCTTCAGCCGGGGCGCGTGTTTGGGTCTGCTCCTGCTTGGCGCGCTCGCGAGCCTGCTGTTGCTCCATCTTCGGGCCGGCATAGAAGATTTGCCAACCGAGTAGGACGGCCATCGACAGTGCCACCGCGATCACTAGGTTTTTTTGTTGGTTAGGGTCTTGCGACTGCATTCGTGGCCTCGGCCTATCTCGTTCTTGTGTCAGTTCTCAATGCCGCGCCTTTCCATTGCTGAATTGGGCGGCAATGGAAAGGGGCACCTCGCCGCGCCGGCCCTGCCCGCCAGGCCAATACCGCGCTCGAGCGGTTTCTCAAAACCCGAAACTACCGCGGCTTCGGGCTGCGCCGTCCGCGCGTCCCCGGTTGATGCACGCGTTGGAGCGCTTGTTCAAGCTCTGCCTTGAGGTCCTGGTAGGCACAATCGGCCGCACGGGCGCGCGCAATCACCACGTAATCGCAGCCTGGCCGCATCTGCGCGGGAGCGAGCGCGCCGACGGCGACCCGTAGACGCCGGCGAACGCGATTGCGCACCACGGCATTGCCGACCTTCTTGGAGACCGTGAATCCGACACGGGGATCCATGGTATTGCCCTCGGTCTCCGGGCGCAGACGCATTTCGACGACGAGCGTCGGCGTAGACCAGCGCGGGCCGCCTTTAACGCGAAGAAACTCGGCACGCTTCTTGAGGGTCTTGAGGGTTGTGAGAGCCACTGCGCACCGTCCCCGTCCATCGAGGGTTGCGCTTGAGCGCCAGCTTTGGCTTGTCGTATGCGGTATGCTCGCCGGTTAGGCCGAAAGCCGCTTACGGCCTTTTGCGCGCCGCCGCGTGATTACCCGGATTCCACCCTTTGTCATCATCCGCTTGCGAAACCCGTGACGGCGCTTGCGGACGAGCCGGCTCGGTTGAAATGTGCGCTTCACGTTACAATTCCCTTGCCCGGAGCGAATAAGGCCTTGTTGAGCACCGCAGTCGCAATTGGCAACATGCCCTTAGTCTTGAGATTGCGGGGCTTATACGGGGTGGCTTCGTGCAAGTCAACGAGCGGACCTCACCTGGAAATCTGCGGCTGAGCCCTTGGTCCGGCATCCGGCGGGTGAAGACGCGGCGGAGTGGCCCTCGGCAGCTTTTCGCGGACATGCAACTGCGCGGAAGGGCGTTTTGCAGAGCGGCGCTGGCGCCAAGTATCGCGAAAAGTGTCGCATACGTACACGCCTGTTAATAGAATGGATCGCCGGTAGGGGCGGTGGAGAAATCGATGACCAATGATCCGGCTGAGCCCAGCAATCCGCCCCGTCAGACCTCAATTCTTGGCCACTTGCGCCGTTGGGGGCCCCTTATCGCGATCGTGCTCCTTATGGTGCTCGTCTTCGCAATGGGCTGGCACAAGCACGTCTCGTTTAAAACCATTGGAACGAACTATCAGGTTCTCAAGGAATTTATCGACGCGAACTTTGCCGTTGCGCTTCTGATCTACATGCTTGTCTACGTGGCGATGGTTGCGCTTTCGCTGCCAGGTGGCCTCGTGTTGACGGTGACGGGAGGCCTCTTGTTCGGCTGGTTCGCGGGTGCTTTTGGAACAGTTATCGGCGCCACCATCGGTGCCACGATCATCTTTCTCATCGCCAAGTCCTCTCTAGGTGAGGCGTTCGCAGACAAAGCTGGAGCTTGGCTGGGCAAACTGCGCGACGGCTTCAAGGAGAACGCGCTAAGTTATCTCTTGTTCTTGCGCTTGGTCCCGGCATTCCCGTTCTGGCTCGTCAACCTGGCGCCGGCTCTGCTTGGTGTACCGCTTCGCACGTATGTGCTTGGCACGGCCATCGGCATCGTTCCCGGCACACTCGCATTCTCTGTCGCCGGCGGCGGGCTGGGGAGCGTGATAGAGGCGCAGAACGAGGTTTATGCTGCTTGCCTTGCCAAGAACCCGGCCGATCCCGAAACCGCTTGCCCCTATGAGATCGATACGAGTGCGATCGTCACCACGGAGCTGCTCGTTGCGTTTGGGCTTCTGGGTATCGTCGCCCTCATCCCCGTGGCCTACAAAAAGTGGAGCACGCGCAATGCCAGCTAATCGCCCCGATGCCACGCCGAACGCCGATGCGGCGCCCAGCGAGCAGATCACAGCCGACATCTGCGTGATCGGTGCGGGCTCTGGCGGCTTGTCTGTTGTCGCGGCTGCCGCCGCCTTCGGCCAAAGCGTCATTCTCATCGAAAAACACAAGATGGGAGGCGACTGCCTTAACTACGGGTGCGTGCCCTCAAAGGCCCTTATCGCTGCGGGCAAGCGGGCGCATGCCATGCGCACGGCCTCGAAGTTCGGGATTGCGGACGTCAATCCGGAAATCGATCCCGCTGCCGTCAACGATCACGTCAGGAGCGTGATCGCGGCGATCGAACCCAATGACTCGGTGGAACGCTTCACGGGCCTGGGCGTGCGCGTTATCCTGGCCGCGGGCCGTTTCGTCGACAAGTCAACGGTTGTCGCCGGCGAGTACCGCATCAAGGCACGCCGCTTTGTCGTAGCCACCGGGTCATCGCCGTTCGTACCGCCTATACCAGGGCTCAACAGCGTGCCCTACTTCACCAACGAGACGATCTTCGACAATCGCGACCGTCTCCATCATCTCATCGTGATCGGCGGCGGCCCCATCGGTATGGAGATGTCACAAGCTCATCGCCGGCTCGGCTCGCGCGTCACCGTGCTGGAGGGTTCGAAGGCGCTGAGCAGGGATGACCCAGAACTCTCCAAGATTGTCCTAGAGGAACTGACCGCTGAAGGGATCGACCTGCGTCAAGGATCGAAGGTGGAACGTGTCGAAGGCGGGCTCGGACGTGTTCTCGCGCATGTCGCTTCCGGCGATCAAAAGTACGTCGTCGAAGGCACGCATTTACTTGTCGCTGTCGGCCGAAAGGTCAACGTGTCAGACCTCGGACTAGAGGCAGCCGGCATCCGTTACGACAAACGCGGAATCAAGGTGAACAAAGGCTTGAGAACCTCCAACCGGCGCGTTTACGCCATCGGAGACGTGGTGGGCCAGCACCAATTCACCCATGTCGCCAACTACCATGCGGGCATCGTTGTCCGGCGCGTCTTGTTCCGCATTCCAGCCAAGGTAAACCCGAACATCATTCCTTGGACGACGTATACCGACCCTGAGCTTGCGAATGTGGGCCTTTCGGAAGAGGCTGCCCGCAAGGCAACGGGGGGTAAGATTAACGTGCTGCGCTGGCCCTATATGGAGAACGACCGCGCCCAGGCCGAGCTCGAGACCATCGGCCACGTCAAGGTGATTACCAATAAGAGCGGCAAGATATTGGGTGCGACGATTGTGGGCGCCAAGGCCGGCGAGCTCATTCAGATGTGGTCGCTGGCCATCTCCCAAAAGCTGAAAATCAAGGCCATGACCGAGTGGATTTCGCCCTATCCCACACTGAGCGAGATCAACAAGCGCGCCGCCTACCGCTATTATGCTACGGCACCGGGTAGCCCGGCCCTGCGCAAAATTATCGGTTTTCTTGCAAAGTTCGGCTAGGGTTTCCTCGGTATTGAGAGGAAACACGTGCTTCGCGAGAACAAAGAGCAATCGCGGCACATTCAGCCCGAGACCGGTGGCACTCGCTTCCAAATTCGCAAGTGGGCCAAGACGCCGCACTGGGGCTGGCGCCGACTCGGGCTGCCCGCAAAGCTGCTGTTACTGACAGCGGTCTTTGTCATGCTGGCCGAGATTCTAATTTTTGTGCCTTCGGTTTCGGACTATCGCCTGAACTGGCTCGAAGAGCGCCTGATCGCGGCTCGACTGGCCACGTTGGCCGTGGAGGGATTCCCCGGTGGCGACATCCCGTCCGGCTTGCGCATGGAGATGCTGCGCACGGCCCAAGTCAAGGCGGTGGCTTCAAGGCAAAGGGGGCTTCGCCGTCTGGTGCTTCCCGTCGATCCACAGATGACGATTGATGACCACTACGATCTGCGCCAGCAGCCCGAAGGAATTTGGGGTCGATTTGCTTTGTACTTGGAGCAGATCGGCGATGCCATCGCCGTGTTTTTCGCGCCTGAAGGTCGCACAATTCGCGTACTGGGCAGTATCGGCGACGACCCGGACGATCTCGTCGAGATCGTTATGCCAGAGGCGCCGCTCAAGCGGGCCATGACGTCGTACGCTCTCAATATTCTCGAAATTTCTATCATCATTTCGCTGGTGACAGCGGCGCTCGTCTACTTTGCTCTGAGTCGGCTGCTCGTGCGCCCGATGATGCAGATCACGCGCAACATGGTTCACTTCTCCGAAGACCCCGAAGATTCCAGCCGCATCATCACGCCATCGGGCCGTCTCGATGAGATAGGCACGGCGGAGCGCGAGCTTGCGGAAATGCAACGCCAGTTCTCCGATGTCCTGCTGCAAAAGACGCGTCTTGCGCAGCTTGGCCTCGCGGTGAGCAAGATCAATCACGACTTGCGAGGCATGCTGGCTAGCACGCAGCTTCTCTCCGACCGCCTAACCGCCATTCCCGATCCCACCGTACAGCGCTTTGCGCCCAAGCTCATCGCCTCGCTCGACCGCGCTATCAATTTCTGCAACGACACTTTGCGCTTTGGACGCGCGGAAGAAGCTGCACCGAGGCGCGAGCTGATGCGCTTGAAGCCGCTTGTCGTGGAGGTCGGTGAAGCGCTGGGCTTGCCGCGCGAGGGCAGCATCGATTGGGAACTCGATATCGACGACAATTTGCGCATCGATGCCGACCGCGATCATCTGTTCCGGATCGTCTCCAACCTAGTGCGCAACGCCGTCGAAGCAATCGTGGGAGCGCGCGACGGCAAGCCGGGCGGCAAGGTCTGCGTCAAAGCCTGGCGCGATGGGCGTCACGTTCTGGTCGAGGTGCGCGACAATGGCCCTGGCGTGCCACAGAAGGCGCGCGATCATCTGTTTGAGCCCTTCATCGGCTCGCAACGCAGGGGTGGCACGGGGCTGGGGCTGGCGATTGCCTCGGAGATCGTTGGCGTGCACGGCGGTCACGTGAAGCTTATCGACACCGATGAGGGCGCGGCCTTCCAGTTCGATATCCCGGATCGGGGCGCAAACTGAGTTTTTGAGCTGGACCGGCACGCATGGCCCTTGCGTGGTTTCTTCTGAGCGATTAGTAGTGGCGGGCTTCGCCAGACCTGCGGGGACGGCAAGTTAGTCGGCTCGCCTGCGAGGCCGTCACAGTCGCGGAAAATTGCACCGGTAGCTCAGCTGGATAGAGCACCAGACTACGAATCTGGGGGTCAGGGGTTCGACTCCTCTCCGGTGCGCCAATTCCATCAATGCGTTACCCACTCGCAGCATCCATACTGATCCGCAATAGGTAGCACATAGGTAGCAAAGTTGACCAGCTAGGGACGGTCCAGATGTAACTATCCGCCTTCGCGCCGATCCCTCCTAGCAAAGACCACGCGCCCCTCCCCTGCTATGCGGTGCTGGGCTTCAATCTATGTGCAATCTCTACTCGATGACGCGAAACCGAGAGGCGATCATTCGGTTGTTTCGCGTCTCCCATAACCGTGCCGCAGCCTTTGAGCCTCAGTCCGCAATCTTTCCTGGCGGTTCTGCTCC
>JAUWCP010000063.1 GCA_030609245.1 Hyphomicrobium sp. | reverse complement strand
ACCATAGAATACATGGCTTCTTTGCTTACCAGTATTATGGGAAACAACGATAAGGTAGCTTTGTATATAAAAGAATGCCGGAATATGTCTATTGAAATATTACCTCCCGATATAAATCAAAGTTTAGTAAATTTTACTGTAGTAGAGGGTTGGCCTACTTGTCGTTTTTCGCGGCGACAGTGCCGGGCGAGGCGCTCGACAAGGCGAGCCGGGAACTGCTGGCCTGGGCAGGTGACGAGAAGGGCGCGCGGGCGGATACCGGTTTCGCGCTACCCTTTCTTGCAGCGTCCGCTGATGAGAGCTTGTTCGGTGTTTTCCCCCGCAACCTAGTTGTCGCCGATGCTGACCTCGTTGATGAGTCCGATGTCAACGAAGACGAGAAGACGCTGAAGCTTCGCGGCCGCGATCTTCGTCGCGCCAAGCTCGACCGATCCGATTTGCAGGGCGCGGATTTGACAGGTGCGCGTCTCGATGGGGCAAGCCTCGTCGGCACAAACCTAAGGAACGCGTGGTTGACCTGCGCCGAGATCGACCTGCTGGTCGATACGCTGGAAGACAAGATAGACCGCATCGCCGCCAGATGTGCCTCTGCGCGCAATGCCAACTTCAAGGGCGCGAATTTAGACGGGGCCCACATGTCGGGGATCGATATGCAGGGCGCAAAGATTGAAGAGGCGCGACTGGAGGGAGCCGACCTTTCTAATTCCTCCCTCGTCGACACGGACTTTACCGGAGCTCACCTTGACAAGGCAGATCTGTCGGGCAGTGCAGGGCAGGGCACCAATTTCCTCGGTGCCGAATTGCGTGGCGCGAATCTAAGCGGCGCCAAATTGCAAGCTGCAGACTTCTCAGGTGCGGCGATGCAAGGTGCCGTGCTTAACTTCGCGCATCTGCAGGGGACCCGGTTGCGAAATGCGAACCTGGCTGCGGCGAGCTTGCGGCGAGCCAAACTCCATGGCGCCGATATGAAGGAGATGTCGATGGCCGGCGCAGACCTGCGCGGTGTTGGCATCTGGAACACGGTGCCGCCCGCGTGGGAGGCGAGCGGTCTGACCGATCTGTCCGAGCTCACGATCGAGCCTTTGGACGATGATGATAAATCGACGCTCAATGACGTGATCGATGAAATCTCCGACGAGGAGGTTCGTGCACGCATGCGCGAGAAGTTGGCAGGTGTGCTTGACGATCGCGAAAGCACGAAGTGGAAGGGCAGCGAACACGAGCTGCACTGGCAAAGCTGGGTCGGCATGTCGCCGCTGCAGCCGGCCGATACTTATTCGGCGGATCTTACCGCCTACTTGACAGGGCTCATGTGCAGCGCGCGTTGGGCGGATGGGTCCGTTGCAACGGGCGTTGCCCGACGCGCAACGGAGCCGCAGTTTCGCGGAGACATAGTGGCCGTATATGACGTGCTGCGCAGCTCAAACTGCCCGGCCTCCAAGACGACGCCCGCTTCGTTGATGCGACACCTAGCAGATAAGGCAGAACAGGAACGGGGCCGGTAGATTGCGCGGCTTGCGCCTCTCTTAAGGCGGCTCGTGCGATTGGCCCTTGCCAATATCATCACGCTGCCTTAATTATAGAACATAAGTAGAACATACGACCCCGTTGGGGCCGCAAGCCTATTGTCGCTCACGTGTCTGCCGGAAAGACGTGGACAAGCAAGCCGCTGGCGAAGGCGGGGCAGTTCCGTCGGACTAGGGTGGGCATTGAGTCGACATGAGGTGGCGGCCGTTCTGGTTGAGATGCCGGGGTCACCATGAAGAGCAATACGCGCGGCGTGCCAATCAAGAATTGGAGCGCCCATAGATTGATGGCTAAGGAGTGCAACGCATGGCCGGTTCCGTGAACAAGGTGATCCTTATTGGCAATCTCGGAAGAGATCCCGAGATCCGCCGGACCCAAGATGGCCGCCCCATTGCCAATTTGCGGATTGCGACCAGCGATACATGGCGCGACAAGGCAACGGGCGAGCGGCGCGAGAAGACGGAGTGGCACTCCGTTGTCATCTTCAACGAAAACTTGTGCCGAGTGGTGGAGCAATACCTCAAGAAGGGTTCGAAGATTTTCGTCGAGGGGCAGTTGCAGACCCGCAAGTGGCAGGACCAATCGGGTCAGGATCGCTACACGACCGAAGTCGTGCTGCAGGGCTATAGCGGCTCCCTCACCATGCTTGACGGGCGCAATTCGAGTGCTGGCATGCAGGAGAGCGGCCAGGCTGGCTATGGCTCCGACAACGGGGTTAGCGAGGGCGCCAAAGGCGGATCAGCGAAGGGCGGCTTCGACAAGCAGCTCGACGACGAGATTCCGTTTTAGGCACTATACCAATGCGCGCCAGTTACGACAGGCGCGGCTAACTCTGAGACTTTGTCTCTCTTTTCGATTTGCCATTGGCTGCGGTCTTCACTGCGGCCGGTTTTTTGGCGCGGCGTGTGCTCTTTTTCGCTGGTGCAGCTTTTCTGGATGGTTGCCGGCTTTTCTCAGCTGCGATTGCAGCCTTGTGGTCGGCAACCGACTGCGTTTCGATATAGAGGCGGCGGACCTCTGGGAACTTTTTCATGATCGCGCGTTCGAATTGCGCAGTTAGAGCCTCCACTTCTTCGGCCGGTATGCCATCGGCGGCATCGACGCTCGCCACCACCAGCACGTCTTCCGGACCCATATGCATGGTTCGAATTTCGTTGATGGCGCGTAGCGGCCCGGACGGTCCGATCTCACTTTGCAAAATCTCTCGAAGACCGGCCTGCACCTTGGGGCTCGCCGCTTCTCCGATGAGAAGTCCCTTGATCTCGACACTCATGAAGGTGGCAACGGTTGCCAAAATGAGACCGATGAGGATCGAGGCAATCCCGTCAGCTTCCTGAATCCCAAGGAACTGCACTGTCAGCAATCCCACGAAAGCGATCAGCAGGCCCGCGACCGCCGCTACGTCTTCCAACAGAACCGTGAACAGCGCGGCGTCCTTCGACAGGCGCAAAGCCGCAAGCCAGCTCCTGGTGCCACGATGGGATTCAAACTCGGCGGCGGCGCGCCAGGCCGTGTAGCCCTCAAGTGCCATGGCGACAGCAAGTACGATGTAGTTGACTGCGAAGTTGGTGAGCGGGTGGGGATGAAGCAGCTTTTGGAAGCCTTCGTAGATCGAAACGCCAGCGCCCATGGAAAACAACAGGATGGCGACGACAAAGCTCCAGAAGTAGAGTTCCCTTGAGTAGCCGAATGGATGGCGTGCATCGGCTGGCCGCTGCGACCGGCGTATGCCGTACAGAAGGAGTGCTTGGTTTGACGTATCGACGAGGGAATGGATCGCCTCCGAGAGCATGGCCGAAGACTGCGTCCAGACGGCGGCTGTAAACTTGGCCACCGCGATCCCGAAATTGCACACCAGTGCGATGAGCACGATTTTAGTCGAACCGCTTGACGCCACGGCGAATTCCTTGAGGGTTTTTAGGAAGATACTCTACTTCAACAGGTCAACTGGACAACCCCACCGCTTGCGAGAATTCGCTGCGCTGAAGAACTGAAGCGGCGGCTACCGGGCAATATCACAAATTTCACATCGCGCCGATGCACAAGCCCGAAACTACGGCTGTGAAGCTGGTTCTTCCGGCGTGGGTGCTGGCGTGTCTGTTTCTGGTGCAGGCGGGGGAGCGTTTGCCTCCGTGTCCGGCGCTGGCGCCTCGGGCGTGGGTTCGGGGGGCCTGTTTTCTATTGCTTCCTTTGCCTTATCGTAGGCCTCCTTTGCGGCTTCCTTGGCTTTTTCCAGAACAGGAGCTGCCTTCTCCTTGACGTCGTCGTAGGCCTCTTTTGCAGCCTCTTTGGCCTTTTCTAGTGTGGGTTCGGCGTCTTCCTTGGCCTTTTCGTAAGCGTCCTTGGCGGTGACTGAGCCCTTGTCCGTCAGCTCCTTCGCTTTGTCGATGGCGCGATCGAGCAAGGACTTGGGAGGCTTGGAGCGCGCAAACGGCTTCAAAGCATCGAGCACTTCCTTGGTCGCCTGCGGAAGCACTATCGTGACCTTGCCGTCCTTGTTTTCGATTTGCAGTGCGGACAGGCTTACGCCAACGCGCTTTTCGCCAAACCCGGCGAAGCCGCCCGTTCCCATGACAACGCCCTCGACCTGATTGTCAGCGTTCAAGATGAGATCCTCAACGTCGCCCACGATCTGGCCGTCCGCGTTTTGGATCTGCAAGCCGAGCAAAAGATCTCTTGCGAGGTACTGACCTTCCCCTTGGGTTTTGAGAAAGACACTCTCGTCAATCACGACCTCGTCGGCGAGGGCGGGGAAGGCCAGGAAGGCCACCGCTACAGCGACGCTCAACACGCCTCTCATCATCAGTTTTGCTCCTATTCGATCAGGCCACAGTACCCATTTCCAACAAACGCGGCCGACGTTTCCACCCTACCAACACTAGCCGGGGTCTAGCGGTTCTGTGTGTCGTAGACAAGTCAATGCAGGGGGCAGGATGCGGCAATCTGCACGACCTCATAAATCCTTGTTGTTGCTTGGAAAAAAGTGGGGTAATGGAGGAAATAACCATGCGGTCCGCATTGGCTCCGCTGCACCAGTTGTGCTAGTCTAAATTGCAAAATTATCACAGCGCGGCGCACGTCCTTGGGGCGTGCGTCGGCGTTCTAGCGGACAATTGAAACGTGGCAGAGAGCATAGACGACGAACGACCGGGCGGTAAGGAGCCGGGTGACATCCGCCCGGTGCTGATCTCCGACGAGATGAAGCGCTCGTACCTTGAGTACGCAATGAGCGTGATCGTCTCTCGCGCGCTTCCTGATGTGCGCGACGGGCTCAAGCCCGTTCACCGGCGCATCCTTTACGCCATGAGCGAGTTGGGTCTGGAATCCAACAAGAGGCACGTGAAATCGGCGCGCGTCGTCGGTGAGGTGATGGGCAAGTATCACCCGCACGGCAATATGGCGATCTATGACGCGCTTGTGCGTATGGCGCAGGAATTCTCTTTGCGCCTGCCGCTAATCGATGGCCAGGGCAACTTCGGATCGCTCGATGGCGACCCGCCGGCGGCTGAGCGCTACACCGAGTGCCGCCTCGCCAAGGTTGCGATGGCGATGCTTGACGACCTCGAAAAGGACACGGTCGATTTCCGCGAGAATTACGACGGCACGCTAGAGGAGCCGAGCGTGCTGCCGGCGAAAATACCCAATCTGCTCGTCAATGGTGCAGGCGGCATTGCCGTCGGCATGGCGACCAACATTCCCCCGCACAACCTCGGCGAAGTGATCGATGCGTGCCTTGCCCACCTCGATAACCCAGAGATTTCGATCGACGAACTGTGCCAGATCGTTCCAGGACCCGATTTCCCGACGGGTGCTCTCATCTTGGGGCGCACCGGCATCCTTTCCGCCTATCACAAGAGTCGCGGCTCCATAATCATGCGTGCCAGGGTCGAAGTGGAGACAATCCGCAAGGACCGCGAGGCGCTCATCGTCTCGGAAATCCCCTATCAGGTCAACAAACGCACGCTTATCGAGAAGATTGCCGATCTTGTGCGCGACAAGCGCATTGAAGGCATCTCCGATATCTGGGACGAGTCGAACCGCGAGGGCATGCGCATTGTCATCGAACTCAAGCGCGATGCAGTGGCCGATGTCGTCTTAAATCAACTGTGGCGTTACTCGGACTTGCAGACGACGTTTGGCGCCAACATGCTTGCCATTAACGGCGGGCGCCCGGAAGCGCTGAATATTAAAGGCATGGTGGAGGCCTTCACGACTTTCCGTGAGGAGGTTGTGAGCCGGCGCACGAAGCATCTTTTGTGGAAGGCGCGTGAGCGCGCGCACGTTCTCGTGGGACTAGCGATCGCGGTCGCCAATATCGACGAGGTGATCAAGCTTATTCGCCATGCGCCAAGTCCGGCCGACGCGCGTGAGCAGCTGATGGAACGGAATTGGCCGGCGCGAGATATCGCCGCGCTTGTCGAGCTTATCGACGATCCGCGCCACAAGGTGTCGGATCAGGGCACCTACCGGCTTTCTGAAGAGCAAGCCAAAGCCATTCTGGAGCTGCGTCTTGCCCGCCTCACAGCGCTCGGGCGAGACGAGATTGGAGGTGAACTCAAGAAGATTGGCGAGGAGATCAAAGAGTATCTTGCCATTCTTGGATCGCGCCTGCGCATCGTCGAGATCGTCAAGAAAGAGCTGAACGACCTTAAGGCGGAGTTTGCAACACCACGCAGAACCGAGATCGTTGATATCGAGGGTGAGGTTGAGGACGAGGACCTTATCCAGCGCGAGAGCTGCGTGGTGACGGTCTCCTTGAAGGGCTACATCAAGCGCGTGCCGCTTGCGACCTACCGGGCGCAGCGGCGCGGAGGTAAGGGCCGCTCTGGCATGACGACTCGCGAAGAGGATGTCGTCACGCAAATATTCATTGCCTCAACGCACACGCCTGTCTTGTTCTTCTCATCACGGGGAATGTGTTACCGCATGAAGGTATGGCGGTTGCCTGCCGCAACGCCACAAGCAATCGGCAAGGCGCTCGTCAATCTGCTGCCGTTGGCCCAGGGTGAGGTGATCACCTCCATCCTGCCGCTGCCAGAGGACTCCGAGACGTGGAAGGCCTTGGAACTCGTATTCGCAACGCTTTCGGGCAACGTACGCCGCAACGCGTTGTCGGATTTTGAAAACATCAATCGCAACGGCAAGATCGCCATGAAGCTCGGCGAGGGCGATAGCATTGTGGCGGTCGACATCTGCACGCCGGAGGACGACGTTCTTTTGACGACGGCGCGGGGCCAGTGCATTCGCTTCTTGCTAAAGGACGCGGTGCGGCTGTTCAAAGGACGCGAGTCAGATGGTGTGCGCGGCATAAAACTCGACAAAGGCGATAAGATCATTTCCATGGCGATCCTCACGCACGTCGATGCGGAAGCGCCCGAGCGCGCAGCCTATCTGAAGCAGGCAACGATGTTACGGCGCGCGCAAGGCGAGGAAGTGGGTGATGTCGGAGCCGACGTGGCCGCGGAAGAGGGCGGCGGCGGTGAGGCTGAATTGACGCCGGCGCGCTTCGCAGAGCTGGGCGCAAAAGAGCAATTCGTGCTGACCGTTTCAGAAAAGGGCTACGGCAAGCGGTCTTCTTCCTACGAATACCGGACGTCGGGCCGCGGTGGCAAAGGCATCGTCGCCATGGTGGTCAATGAGCGTAATGGACCGCTTGTTGCCTCGTTCCCAGTGGCCGACAGCGATCAAATCATGCTGGTGACGGATGGCGGCCAGTTGATCCGCTGCCCCGTCAACGATGTGCGCATTGCTGGCCGCAACACCCAAGGTGTGACGATCTTTAATACCGATGAAGACGAGCGCGTTGTCTCCGTCGAGCACATCCCCGACGAGGGCGACGATGACGCAAATATCGGAGATGACGACGCAGATATCGGCGATGACGACGGTGAGAAGCCGTCCACCGAGTAGTTACGCATTGCCTCCGTCATATGTCCCCAAACCATCGGCACCAGCTCGCGTGCCGATATCGTCTTGAGCTGGTTTTAAGGCGCCGGTCGGCATCACCTCCTCAGAAGTGAACGCGAAGCGAAGTACGTTAATGCACCTGGTACAAACGTTCACGGGGCGCTTTTTGTTTACGCCCATGCGATAGATCGTTGTGCTGAGCCTTGCCTTCACGATAAGACAAATGAATCCTTCAACTCTTGGGCCCGCATGACCCGCATCGGTTTTTATTCAGGTTCCTTCGATCCCGTCACACTCGGCCACACCGATGTGATCGAACGGGCTTGCCGGCTCGTCGAGAAGCTGGTGATCGGCATCGGTGTGCATCCAGCCAAGTCGCCACTCTTCAGTGCCGATGAACGTATCGACATGCTGAATGTGGAGACGAAGACAATTGCGCATGCAACGGGTACGGACATCGAGATCGTCACCTTCTCGAGCTTGGCGATCGAGGCTGCACGGTCGCACAAGGCGGGCGTGATCTTCCGGGGCCTGCGTGATGGCGCTGATTTCGATTACGAGATGCAGATGGCGGGGATGAATGGCGAAATGGCGCCTGAGGTCCAAACAGTATTTGTTGCTGCGTCGCCAAACGTTCGGCATATCGCAGCCAATCTTGTGCGCCAGATCGCATTGTTGGGCGGCGATCCATCGGCTTTCGTTTCGGAGGCGGTCGCACGTCGGCTAAAGGCGAAAACGTTGCCCACCAAATAGGATGTTGCGCAGCAAAACTCTGCGAGACGTTGCAGGCCGCGCGCTAAAGAGCGATAACGGCGGCAACCAAGGCCACTTGCGGGGCTACCTGCTGTAACCGGCCCCCAAACAAATCAAGAAATGGGAGACGTCCCGATGCGTTTGTTCACGAAGCTTATGTTATCGCTTCTTGTGATCTTAGGCACCTCCTGCTCGGAGCTTTCCAAGGGGCAGGACCCGGGTAACCTTCTCGTCATCGAGCTCAAAGACGGCCCCGTGCTCGTGAGGTTGCGCCCGGATCTTGCGCCCAAGCATGTGGAGCGTGTCAAGCAGTTGGCCAAGGAAGGCTTTTACGATGGCATCAAGTTCCATCGCGTCATCGATGGCTTCATGGCGCAGACGGGTGATCCCACAGGCACGGGTACCGGCGGCTCAAACTATGCCGATCTCCCGGCTGAGTTTTCCCAGGAACCCTTCAAGCGTGGCACGTTAGGCGCTGCGCGCACTGCCGACCCCGATAGTGCTAACAGCCAATTCTTCATTTGCTTCAACGATACCGGCTGCAGCGGCCTCACCGGCCAGTATACGGTGTGGGGGCAGGTGATCGACGGCATGGAGCACGTCGACAACGTTGCCAAGGGCGAGCCGCCGCCCATACCCGACGTCATGCAAAAGGTCTATGTGAAGGCCGATGCGAATTAGGCATTCTGCCTACCCTTCCGCACGGCGTGAACGGCGCCAGTCGGGCCGGATCGGTAGGCGTCTGGCGGGTACCTACCGTTCCGCGCTGAGCCAATCCGAATAAATGCTTTCCCATGGAGATCGCGATGACGACATATGATGACCCTGAGAACACGCTGATCATCGAGACCACCAAAGGACGCATTGTGATAGCGCTGAGGCCAGACCTCGCGCCCAAGCATGTGGAACGCATCAAGAAGCTTGTGCGTGAAGGCTTCTACGACGGCATCGTATTTCACCGCGTGATTGAGGGTTTCATGGCGCAGACCGGGTGCCCCAAGGGAACGGGGACCGGCGGTTCGGACCATCCAAACTTGGCGGCCGAGTTCAACGCGGAGCCGCACGTGCGCGGGGTGTGCTCCATGGCGCGGTCGCAGAGCCCTGACAGTGCCAACAGCCAGTTCTTTATCTGCCTTGGCGACGCCACCTTTCTCGACGGCAAATATACTGCGTGGGGCAAGGTGATCGAGGGCATGGAGGGCGTCGATAAGATCAAGCGCGGAGAGCCGGTGGTTGATCCCGACAAGATGGTTTCCGTCAAAGTTGCCGCCGATGCGGCTTAGGAGTTAAGCCGCGAAAGCCGCCGCCGGTCGGTTTATTCCTGTCCCTTGGTAAGGACGTGCCGCGTAAAGGGATGCACTATGACCAGAAACAATGACGATGATGCTGTCCGGGCCGCTGTGCGCGAACATTACGCCTCGACCGCGATGGATGGAGCAGCGGTCCCCACGGCGAAGGAGCCTAAGGATGCGTGCTGTGCGCCATCTTGTTGCGGTGGCACGTCGTCAGCTTCGCTTCAGATGGGTTACAGCTCCGAAGACCTTGCCAATGTGCCCGAAGGAGCAGACCTGGGGCTGGGGTGTGGGAACCCACAGGCTATGGCCTCGCTTGTCCCGGGAGAAACTGTCCTCGACCTTGGCGCAGGTGCCGGTTTCGATAGTTTTTTAGCAGCGCATCGTGTGGGGCCTAACGGTCGCGTCATTGGCGTGGACATGACGGCGGAAATGGTTGCTAAGGCGCGCAGCAATGCCGCCCGGGCCGGGTTTGAAAATGTCGATTTTCGTCTTGGCGAGATCGAGCATCTGCCCGTTGCGGATTCGAGCGTCGACGTGATCATGTCGAACTGCGTGATCAATCTATCTCCCGAAAAGGAAGCGGTGTTTCGCGAGGCCTTTCGCGTCTTGAAGCCCGGAGGTCGGCTGGCGATCTCCGATGTGGTCGCGACGGCGCTACTGCCGGAAGCGCTGGCGAGTTCCATCGCGGCACTCGCCGGATGTATCGCGGGCGCCGCGCTGATTGATGAACTTAGGGAAATGCTCGCGGCGGCCGGTTTCTCCGAGATAGAGATTGCGACCAGTGAGCAAAGCGCAGACTTCATTCGAGACTGGCTGCCGGGCAGTGGCGCGGAAAACTATGTAGTTTCGGCAATCATTCAGGCCGTTAAGGCACGATGATTTGAGCCAGCCAACTGGAATGACGACAAACTGCGATGCTGTTCCCTAGGGAACAGCCCGCGCTGCGCATTTGCGGAAGACATTCCCCCCTGGCCATGACCCGACATGCGCACTGCTTTGGTGGCGGCGCCCTGTCACCTAGGCATGTTCGCGAGGACCGGAAATGTTGAACCAATCTCGTGTTTTCACGTTGGTACTCCTGTCCGTCGGGCTGGCCAGCCCAAGCTTGGCCGGCATGAAACGAGATATCGCAGACTGCAGTGCTTCCAACCGCGCGCGCGGTGCCGCGGCATGTACGCGCGTAATGAACAGCGGGCGGCTCCCTCGGCGACAATTCTACATTGGCTACTTCAATCGTGGCGCAGCCTACCGCAAAGGCGGGAACAACAAGCGCGCGCTTGCCGA
>JAUWCP010000220.1 GCA_030609245.1 Hyphomicrobium sp. | reverse complement strand
CAGATAAGTGAATCTTACTCTAAATCAAAAGTGTAGAGACTGATTCACGTTTCACTTGGACGCAATTAGCGCTTCCAAGTGAAACGATCAGGCTCTAGGCAATGGCTCAATGCGAGCCGCAAACCAAGATCCGCCGATGGGCAAGCACGAAGCGAGCCTTAGCGATAAGTTCGACCTTTCCGTGCCGCACCAACTGCTCTCCGGCACGCAGGCGATCGTGCGTCTCGTTCTCACGCAAAAGGCACGCGATAAGGAGGCCGGGCTCGACACGGCTGGTTATGTCACCGGCTATCGTGGCTCGCCGATCGCAACAATTGAGAACGCGTTCGCGCGCGCCCAAGCGCTGACTTCTGAAAACGACATCGTCTTTCTCCCGGCCGTCAACGAAGATCTCGCCGCAACCGCCATCTGGGGCGCGCAACAGGCCGAACTCAGAGGCGAGGGAAAATACGACGGCGTTTTCGCCATTTGGTATGGCAAGGGTCCGGGCGTCGATCGCTCTGGCGATGCGTTTCGCCATGCCAATCACGCCGGCACATCAAAGCACGGCGGCGTGCTCGCACTGCTCGGTGACGACCACACCTGCGAAAGCTCTACCTCTGCGCACCAATCCGAATTCGCGCTGGTCGACGCCATGATCCCAATCCTCAATCCAGCCGGTGTGCAGGAGGTGCTCGACTACGGGCTCTATGGCTTCGCGCTGTCACGTTATGCGGGCGTGTGGGTCGGCTTGAAGTGCGTCAAGGACAATTTCGAAAGTACATCTACGGTGGATGCCAGCCTTAACCGCATCCAGATTCGCATTCCCAGCGCCGGCGAGTTCCCGATACCACCCGACGGGCTCAACATTCGACTCAAGGATGCCCCGCTCGACAAGGAAGCACGGCTTCACGACTTCAAGCGCGGCGCAGTGCTCGCATTCGTGCGCGCCAATGGGCTGGATCGCATTGTGACGAGCGGAGGTGCGAACCCGAAGATTGGCATCATCACCGCGGGCAAGAGCTATCTCGACACGCGCCAAGCACTCGACGAACTGGGTATCGATGAGGTGCGCGCCAACGAACTAGGTCTGCGCCTCTATAAGGCGGCGATGACTTGGCCGTTAGAGCCTGACGGCGTGGAACGGTTCGCGCAAGGGCTCGATCTCATCCTCGTCATCGAAGAAAAGCGCGCGCTTATTGAGACGCAAGTCAAAGAGCAACTCTTCGATTGGCCGCTGCACCCACAGGTCTTGGGCAAGAAGGATGAGACGGGAAACTGGCTGTTTCCTGCCAAGGGCGCGCTGGAGTCGCTTAACGTTGCCATTGCGATTGGTGAACGGATACTGCGGGTGACGCCCGACGAGCAGCTAGCTGCGCGGCTGCAAGAGCTCAAAGCACTAAGAGACGATCTACCCGCACAAACGAGCGCGATTGCGCGCACCGCTTATTTCTGCGCGGGCTGCCCGCACAATTCCTCAACCGTCATCCCGGACGGCGCTCACGCCTACGCTGGTATCGGCTGCCATTACTTGGCGCAGTGGATGGATCGTTCCACCGAGGGATTTACGCAAATGGGCGGGGAGGGCGCCAACTGGATCGGCGAGGCCCCATTTTCCAAACGCCACCACGTGTTCCAGAACATTGGCGACGGCACCTATGTGCATTCTGGCAGCCTCGCTATTCGCGCTGCGATCGCGGCCGGCACAAACGTCACCTATAAGATCCTTTACAACGACGCAGTCGCCATGACCGGCGGGCAGAAGCCGGAAGGCAACTTCACGGTTGCGCAAATGGCAGCCCAAATGCTGGCGGAAGGCGCAGCCAAGGTCGTGGTCGTCAGCGACGAGCCGCAAAAGTACGGCCCACGCGGGTTGCCACGCGGCGTCACCGCATATCATCGCCGCGATTTGATGCGCGTGCAGGAAAAACTTTCCGCCATCAACGGCGTGACGGTCCTGATCTACGACCAGACCTGTGCGGCTGAAAAGCGCCGGCGGCGTAAGCGCGGCTCGCTCGCCGATCCCGCTGAACGGGTTTTTATCAATCCGCTTGTCTGCGAGGGGTGCGGAGATTGCGGGATTAAATCGAATTGCGTTGCGATACTGCCGCTTGAGACAGAGTTTGGGCGCAAGCGTGCCATCGATCAATCGGCCTGCAACAAGGATTATTCCTGCCTCGATGGCTTCTGCCCGAGCTTTGTGACAGTTACCGGAGCCCAGCCCAAACGCTCCGGCAGACTCGCAATTGACGTCGAGACGCAGCAGTCGCTGCCCGATCCTGCGCTTCCGCCACTGAACAAACCCTACGCAATCCTGGTTACGGGCGTTGGTGGTACCGGCGTTGTCACCATCAGCGCGGTACTGGGCCAAGCCGCGCATCTCGCCGGTCTGGCATTTGGCGGAATCGACATGACAGGGATCGCGCAAAAGGGCGGCGCGGTGGCCTGCCATATTAAGATCGCTGCGAACGTAGATGCGATCCATGCCATACGCATCGACGCCGTTGGCGCCGATCTCGTGCTCGGCGGCGATCTCCTCGTTACCGCCTCGCCAGGTGTTATTGAGATGATCCGGCCAGGGCACACGGCACTCATCTATTCTAGCCACGAGACACCGACCGGGACGTTCACACGCGACGTCGATTTTTCGATCCCTGGTGCAGAGCTGAGCAACGCTTTCGCAGAGCGTTCCGGCGGCGCACCTTTAGCAGCACTTGATGCGCAGCGATTGGCCCTCGCGGTGTTCGGCGACACGCTCTTTGCCAACATGATCCTGTTGGGCTTCGCTTATCAAGAAGGCCTTGTGCCAATCCCCGCCGGTCCCATCGAGCAGGCCATAACGCTGAATGGCGCCGCGGTGGACCAGAGCATCCGGGCCTTCCGCGTAGGCCGCCATGCAGCACATGATCGCGACCTCCCTCAGGGCCTTTTGAGCGCATCCGCTGCCGACACTCCATTATCGCAAACGCTAGAAGACATGGCTGCGCTGCGTGCACGCGAGCTTGCCGCCTATCAGGATGACGCACTCGCGAACCGTTACCGTCAGCGGGTGGCTGACATCGCGGCGCTTGAGAAGGAGAAGGCGCCGGGATGCGCCGGCCTCGCGGAGGCGGTGGCAAAGAGTTACTTCAAGCTTCTTGCGATCAAGGATGAGTACGAGGTGGCGCGCCTCTACACGGACGGGCGCTTTGAGCGCATACTTAGCGAAACGTTCGAAGGCAAGTGCGCGCTCAAATTCCATCTGGCTCCGCCATTCCTGGCACGAAAGGACCCGGCAACTGGCGAGCCGAAAAAGATCACGTTCGGGTCTTGGATGCTCCCCGTATTGCGCCTGCTGGCGAGGGGCAAGCGTCTGCGCGGTACATGGGCCGATATATTTGGCCAGACGGCGGACCGCCGGCTTGAGCGGCGCATGATCGACGAATACGAAACGCTTCTGACCGAAATCGCCCAGCGCTTATCCCCCCAAACGCATGCGACAGTCTGCGCGCTTGCGGCCCTACCGCTCCAATTCCGCGGCTATGGCCACGTGAAGCGCACCAGCTACGAAGCCGCCAAGCAGCGTGAGGGCGAGCTTTTGTCTGAGCTGCACTCCTCCTCGCCCGCCAAGCGTCTTGCCGCCGCGGAATAGAGCAAAAGGAGCTTGTCGTTTCGCATCTCGCGGCCAAAGCGAGTTGCGAGATGAGAACGCGAGCCGCGATTCTGCTTTCTTGAATGTTACTTTCCATTTTTAGCAGGGCTTGTGTCTGGCTACGCTGCTTGATCTGGTATCATGGTCACGGCGGCCGGGGGCATGGGGGACAAGCATCTCTCCATCACACCAGTCTGACGTCGACACACTAAGCCTAAGGGCAGAATCACAAATGGCGACGAGCTCTAACTCGTGTGGGGGCAGCTTTCTTGCCAGGCGAAGCAATCTCGTCAAGGCGCGGGCCGAGAATAACGACGCGCCTCCTGACGTGCTGGTCGTCGAGGATGAGAGCATCGATGCGGAGCACCTCTTGGCCACGTTGCGGATCCTGTTCGGCTACGATCATGAAATCCGCTGGACCTTGACACTTGGCGATGCCGTGAATCGCGT
>JAUWCP010000293.1 GCA_030609245.1 Hyphomicrobium sp. | reverse complement strand
GAGAATTTGCTCGTGGCAAACGGCGAAATCTACAACTACGCAGACCTGCGCGCTATTCTCGGCGAGAGTGCCTTTGAGACCTCGAGTGATAGCGAGACCATTCTCCATCTCTTTCGCTCGGACCGATTGCGGTGGATCACCAAGCTGGACGGCATGTTTGCCTTTGTTTTAGCGACACCGGAGCGAATTATCGCTGCGCGCGATCCGCTCGGCATTAAGCCGCTCTATATGGCCCGCATCGGTGATGGCTTGGCGTTTGCGTCCGAGTTGAAAGCATTCGACGGCCTCGGCCTACGCGACGTGGAGGCCATCGAGCCTGGCTCTATGTTCGACAGCATCGATGGTTTTCGCGAATGGCATCGCATTCCTCAGGGCGCCGCCGATATGAAGCCGGGGGAGAATCCCGAACCGATCTGGCGTGAGCTGCGCCTCGTCCTGGAGGCGGCAGTACGCAAATGGATGGTGGCCGACGTCGAGGTTGGTTCGTTCCTTTCGGGAGGATTGGATTCCTCAATCATAGCGGCCTTAGCTGCGCGCGCCATTGACCGGCCTCTGAAGACGTTTTCGATCGGCACCGCCGGGAGCCCTGATCTCGCCGCTGCCCGCGCGGTCGCAAAACATATCGGTTCAGATCACCACGAGCTTGTGTTCACGGCCGATGACCTGGTCAAGGTCCTGCCGCATGTTATCTACCAACTCGAAAGTGCCGACGTCGATCTCGTACGCAGCGCCCTGCCGACCCATTTCGCGGCAACGCTCGCGCGCCGTCACGTGAAGGCGGTGCTGACGGGTGAAGGGGCTGACGAGCTGTTCGCTGGCTATACTTACCACCATGCTTATGTCCACAATCCGCGTGCATTGGCCGACGAGCTCACGCGGTCGCTCGGTGCCATGCACAACATCAATCTGCAGCGCGTGGACAGAATAACCATGGCCCAAGGGTTGGAAGCGCGCACGCCGTTTCTCGACCGCGACCTCATCGACTTCGCGCAATCGATTCCGGCTTCTTTAAAAATGAAGATTACCGACGAGACAACACACGAAACGACGGAGAAATGGATCTTGCGCAAGGCCTGCGAGGATCTATTGCCCGCCGACGTGGTGTGGCGCAAGAAGGCACAGTTCGACGAGGGTAGCGGAACCATCGATGTGCTCAATCAAGCGCTTTCGCAACTTCTTGGGCAAACGCCCCCCATCGACCGCGAGAGCGAAGGCAGGCTTTATGAGCGTCTGCTTCGCGAACAGTACCAAGATCCCGATCTCATCTTGGAAAACGCCGGCATGTGGACTGGCAATCGCATCGCGGCTTGATTGCCATTGATGCTTCCGCGCGTGGCGGCACGTCTTGCGCCATAAATGCGTTCAGTTGGAGCGCGTAACGACCCGCCCGCAACGTTGGCATCTGACCGTGGACGTTCCGCCCGCCGAGCCGAACCCAATGGTCGCGTCAATGATCTTGAAGTCGTGAAACCCCAGAAGGCAAAGTAGGCGACCGACTATGCCGGCCACTCCAGCAGCGGGCCTCATCAACGGACTCCCCGCGATTTGCCTGGTGGCTGCTTCGTCATCTCATTGTTGTCCTCACAATGTTGATCATTTCAATCCTAATCCCCAGGTTCTCCCGTCAGTTGAACAAGACTACGCCGCGTTTGATTTCTCGTCACGTCCCTGATTGGACTCTACCGTCGCGTTGATGTGCGTGCGGCCTAGGAACGATTTCGCATCCGCGGGGGGAGGCCCAAGGCACTTCGCAAGTCGGTCCTCGCAATGGTCTGGTAAGGCGAACGCCTGATCAAAGAGCATCGCGGCAATCCGGTCATACCATGACAGTCGTCGTGACAGAGACGCTCCGTGCTGTCAGAATAAAACCGGATTCGGAGAGCGGAGTTCTCCGCATGGTTTCGAACAGAATGCCCGATTTGCCACGGGTTCTTGCCACTCCACCGCAGAAAGAGTAAGCTCTTTCAATAGGAAGATACCTAAACTTCCTTTGCCACAACGGTTTTCAAGCACCAACTGACCTAGCGCGCCTCATGGTCCGGCGCGAAGTGGTCAAGTCGGGGCCCCTCTGCGGGTTCCGGGCGCTGAAGGAATCGTTCTAACGGCGATCTCAAGACCGGCGCCCCCTCCCCCCGTGTTTGAGATTTACCTGTTGTGTTTTCGAGAAAACTGCGGTCACGCGTTGGCGCGGGCTGTGGGAGGTACGGCGTTGCGTATCCACATCGGCACCTCCGCGGGAGGCCGTTGAGATTTGGGGACAACATTATGAGGAGGTGTTTTGCATGAGAAAAATCAGAGTCGCCATCGTCGGCGTCGGCAACTGCGCGAGTTCCCTTGTCCAGGGCCTGGAATACTACAAGGGACGGAAAGAGGGAGCGTTTGCCGGCCTCATGCACACGCGGATCGGTGATTGGGGACCGAACGACATCGAGATCGTGGCCGCCTTTGATATCGATCGCCGCAAGGT
Source organism: Hyphomicrobium sp. (assembly GCA_030609245.1). Taxonomy (GTDB): domain Bacteria; phylum Pseudomonadota; class Alphaproteobacteria; order Rhizobiales; family Hyphomicrobiaceae; genus Hyphomicrobium_A. The sequence goes on along the minus strand of JAUWCP010000293.1, from coordinate 478 downwards.
CGGCAAGCGTGTGGAGGAGGCGATTTTCGCCAAACCCAACTGCACCAAAGTTTTCCAAAGCGCCCTGCCGGTATCCGATGTCGTAGTGCAGATGGGACCGGTACTCGACGGTGTGGCACCTCACATGGCCGACTACCCCGATGATGAGGCTTTCCGCCCCACTGATGAGGAACCTGTCGATGTCGTCCAAGTTCTCAAGGACGCCAGGGCCGAAGTTCTGGTCTGCTACATGCCGGTAGGCTCGGAGCAGGCGGTTCGGCACTATGCCCAGGCTTGCCTGGAGGCTGGAGTGGCCATGGTCAACTGTGTTCCTGTGTTCATCTCTTCCGACCCCGAATGGGCGAAAAAGTTCCGCGACGCTGGCCTACCCATCGTTGGCGACGACATCAAAAGCCAGGTTGGCGCCACTATCGTGCACCGGACCCTCACGCGCCTTTTCGGCGACAGGGGTGTGCCGCTCGACCGGACCTATCAGCTG
>JAUWCP010000257.1 GCA_030609245.1 Hyphomicrobium sp. | reverse complement strand
ACAGCTTCTGGCGGTCCGTTCCGGACCTGGGACGAGGAGCAATTGGCATGCGCAACGCCTGAGGAGGCGCTGCGGCATCCAAACTGGTCGATGGGCGCAAAGGTCACCATCGATTCAGCAACGCTGATGAACAAGGGGCTGGAGCTGATCGAGGCGTATCATCTCTTTCCCGTGGATGCAGACCAACTCGGCGTTGTCGTTCACCCGCAGTCGATCGTCCATTGCCTGGTCAGCTTCACCGACGGCTCAGTCATCGCGCAACTCGCCTGCCCCGATATGCGCACGCCGATAGCACTTTCGCTGTCTTGGCCGCAACGTATGACGACGCCAACGAAAAAGCTCGATCTGGTGGCGCTTGGCAGTTTGACTTTCGAAGCGCCTGACGAAAAGCGCTTTCCCGCCTTGGGCCTTGCCCGCGAGGCATTGCGTCGCGGCGCTACCGCGCCTGCCGTTCTCAACGCCGCCAATGAAGTGGCCGTGGAGGCCTTTCTGGCCCGGCGCATCCCTTTTCCCGCAATCGCCCAAATTGTCGGGCAATGCCTCGATGCCGGTGAGTCGCGGGGACTGATCCGCCCCGAGGGGGGGCTTAAGGGTATATTGAATGTCGACGCCGAGGCCCGGAAACTGGCACATTCTCTGCTTGATTGCTATGTGTAGGGCGCATGCGCGTCGCGGTTGCATGCGCTATTTCGTTAACGAATTTAGGGTGCCATCAAGCGATTGCCATCGTCCTATTGGGCGATCAGACAGTCGGCCCAATCTATAGGTCCAATATTGCCGTATCGGAAGTCTGGCGCCTTGAGCACGCACTCCGAAGGCACGAAGGGAGGCAAGTGGAATGGTGACGTTTGCGAGTTTGGCTGTGTCCGCCTGGGGCATTCTTGTCGCCACCGCTGCGTTTCTACTGGTGCTCAGCGTCGTGGTGTTCATCCACGAGTTTGGTCACTTTCTCGTCGCGCGCTGGTGCGGCGTCACGGTTAAGACGTTCTCGATTGGTTTTGGCAAAGAGATTTTCGGCATCACGGATTCCAAGGGGACGCGCTGGCGTTTTGCATGGATTCCGTTGGGCGGTTACGTGAAGTTTCTCGATGACGCGAATGCGGCAAGCCAAGCCTCAGCCGATTCGCTTGCCAAGATGACCCCCGAGGAGCGGGCCGGCGCCTTTCAAACAAAACCGCTATGGAAGCGCGCTGCCATTGTCGCGGCCGGGCCAATTGCGAACTTCCTCTTGGCCGTTGCTATCTACACCGCAATCAATGTCACATTCGGTGTTCGCACGATTTCCCCGCGCATTGACGAGGTCATTGCGGGCATGCCGGCGGCGGCGGCTGGTTTTGAGCGGGGCGATGTGATCAAGAGCATCGACGGCTGGACGATCGAAGGCTTCGAGGATGTGGCGCGAATCGTCAGCATCAACGGCGATCGCAAGCTCGTTTTCGGCGTCGATCGCGACGGCAAAATGCTCGAAATCGAGGTGATCCCCAAGGTCGAGGAGCAAAAGGACACCTTTGGCGGGACGTTCCGACGCGGTCTCATTGGCGTGAGGCCATCGATGTCGCCAACTGCCATTGAGGCCAGGCAAGTCGGTCCGCTGGAGGCGCTACGCCTTGGCGTGCGTGAGACATACACCAACATATCGCAAACGGTGCAAGGCATCGCCGACATGATCACGAGACGTCAGTCTCCTGATCAGATGGGCGGGCCGATCCTGATAGCTGAAGTGACTGCGCGAGTGGCTGAACTCGGAATCGTGGCGCTGTTGATCTGGACCGCCTTTATTTCGGCAAACATTGGCTTTCTAAATCTTTTGCCAATACCGGTTCTCGATGGTGGGCACCTTTTGTTCTATGCGATCGAGGCCGTTCGACGGAGACCACTCAGTCAGCGTATTCAGGAAATCGGGTTCCAGATTGGAATCGCGCTTGTACTCATGCTGATGGTTTACGTCAGCATGAATGACCTGCTGAGGGTGTGGCGGCGACTGATGGGTGACGGTTAAATTGCTGTCTGGTGACGTAAACTTGCCACTTCCGCGCAGCTTCCTAAGTGGTTAAAACTGAGTCCTATATGGGAGTGTGCCCAAGACCAAGAAATACGGCCTCTGAAGCCTGTTAAGAGCACTTCTTGATCATGTGCGGTGTAGCGACTCGAAGCCGACGAGCGCTGTGTCCGAAGGGGGGGTCGGCAAATAACGAGAGCATATCTACGAATGCCTGTGGTTCGGATTATGTCGATGAGGCTGTGCCGCCTTTCGTTGCTGTTGGCGCTGGTCTCAACGGGAGTCGTGTGGGGCGACGCGCTAGTCTTTTCCCAAAAGGCCGCGGCTCAGGGTACGGTCGTCCGCCAAATCCAAGTTGAGGGCAACCGGCGCGTTGAGCCGGAGACGGTTCGTTCCTACTTGCGATTTACCGTGGGCGACACCTACGACCCCGGCAAGGTCAACCAGTCGATCAAGTCACTTTTCGCCACCGGCCTGTTCTCCGACGTGCAGATCGATCGCAGCGGCGGCATCGTCTACGTGACGATTGTCGAGAACCCGGTCATCAGCCAAGTCGCCTTCGAGGGCAACAGCGAGATTGACACCGATACGCTGGTCAGCGAGGTGCACCTCAAGCCACGTTCGGTCTTCACGCGGGCCCGAGTGCAGGCGGACGTGCAGAGAATTCTCGACGTCTACCGGCGGCAGGGGCGCTACGCGGCTACGGTCGAGCCCAAGATCATTGAGCTGGAGCAAGACCGCGTGAATCTCGTGTTTGAGATCGCGGAAGGGAAGGCGACGAAGGTGAAGGGTATCAACTTCATCGGCAACAATGCCTTCGGCGACTCTCAGCTGCGGGACGTCATCAGTACCACAGAGAAGGGCTGGTTCGACTTTTTGAAGGGCACCAGCGTCTACGACCCTGACCGCATGAATCTCGATCGAGAGCTGTTGCGCCAGTTTTACCTGAAGAACGGCTACGCCGACGCTCAGGTGACGGTGGCGAACGCGGAACTCGACCGCGACGGGTCTGGCTTCTTCATAACGTTCGCGGTCGAGGAAGGTGAGCGCTACTCGTTCGGCCCGGTCTCTGTCGATAGCACCGTGGCTGCGATCAACCCAGAGGCCGTCCGCGGCGAGATCCAGACTGAGGAAGGCGAGGTTTACAACGCCCAGCTCATCGACAAGTCGACCGAAGCGCTCACCATTGCAGCTTCCGAGCAGGGTTACGCGTTCGCGCGCGTGCGCCCCAGGGCTTACGCCGATCCGGTCTCACGTACGATCGCGATGACCTACACGATCGAAGAGGGGCCCCGCGCTTATATCGAGCGCATCAATATCAGTGGTAACGTCCGCACTAAGGACTACGTCATTCGCCGGGAGTTTCGCTTGGCGGAAGGTGATGCCTACAATCCGCTGCTTGTCGACAAGGCCAAGAAGCGGCTTGAGAGGCTCGGTCTATTCGAGAAAGTGAAGGTCGCACGGCGGCCCGGTGCTGCGCAGGAC